>DATGDQ010000024.1:0-2682 GCA_035310785.1 Gemmatimonadaceae bacterium
AACAGCTCGCGCGGACATCCACTCAAGGGCGAGGTGCACGACGGCGACGCGTACGCGCTCGGCGGTGTCGCGGGGCATGCGGGGCTCTTTTCGACGGCAGCCGATCTCGCGCGCTTCGCCCAGATGCTTCTCGATGGCGGCACTCTGGATGGCCGCCGCATCATCGCCGACAGCACCGTGGCCCTGTTCACGCGCCGCTCCGCCGGCTGGCGCGCGCTGGGCTGGGACACCTGCTCCGGTGGCGCGAGCTGCGGGCAGCACATGAGCGAGCGCGCGTACGGACACACGGGGTTCACGGGTACATCACTCTGGATCGATCCCGACCGCGGTCTGTACGTGATCGTGCTCTCGAACTGGCTGCACGAGCGCCCCGATGGCCTCACGCCGCCGGTGGCCATTCTCGCGGACGTGCGCGCCGACATCGCCGATATCGCGACGCTCGCAGCCGACAGCGATCGCGCCGAGCCTGCCGAATGGCGGGCCGATCGCGAGATCGGCTGGAGACGCTAGGGCGTCGTCGTCGCCTGCACGGGCGCAGGCTTGGGCTTGGTGCGGCCCGATCTCCCTTTCACCGGCGGCGTTGCGGGCGTCGCCGATTGTGCCGTCGCGACCGCGCGTCGCATCGCCTTGAAGAACAACGCGGCCTCTCGCCGCTCGAGCGCCAGCGGGAACTTCCCCAGCCTTCGCGTTGAGAAGAGCAGCTGAAAGATCGTGGTGTCGCGCTCGGCGCGACGCAAGAAGCTGACTGACGCTCCGCTGTCCCCGGACTCCTCGATCATGCTGCGCTGGAGCACGACCTCGGAGCGCCGGCGCGGCGCCTGCCGGGTCACGAAGCGTCGCGTCGAGTCCACCCATGCGCGAGCATCGCTCGCGCGCAGCGCCACCGTCGCGGCGCTGTCGCCCTGCGCGGCGGCGATCGCGATGATCCCTCCCGGCCGCACATCGATCGCGAGAGCGCCATCGGTGAATCCGTAGCGCGCAATCGTCTTCGTCCCCTGCCCACGGAGAGCTGCCGGAGCGAGGACACACATCGTGATCGCGAACAGGAAGCGCACCAGCGAAGCGACTATACGGTCACCGCGTTCCGCCCGGCGACTCGTGCTGTGCGAGCGTGAACAAATCCTGCTGCGTCGCTCCCTTGCGCAGCAGCTCGACCGCGTGCACGAGCTGATTGTCGTCGGAAAGCTCGCGTCGCTTGGCCGTCGAGTCGCCGAACGCGAATCGTGCCACGCGGTCGCCGAGCACGCGGTCCACTTCCGGAGTGGCGTCTGCATACAGCTTCTTGTCGATGGGAACGCCCGCCGCCGTGAGCCGGCGATAGAGCTCGTCGCGCCACGCGGGCGTGACGACGAAGTCCGGACGAACCTTGTCCTTGAGCTCCATCGAGTAGTTGTACAGCGTGATGTAGAACTCCTGCGACTTGGGCGAGATCGCCTTCAGGAATTGCTGCTCGGGCATGCTGAGCGTGTCCGGCTGCACCACGACATCCGGCGTGATCGCGCCGCCACCATAGATCACGCGACCGGCATCACTCTTGTACTGCGGGCGGTTCTTCTTGACCGTGTCCGTCTCGAGCGAGTCCGGCTCCTCGACGAGCTTCCCATCCACCACCTTGCGCTCCTTCTGGATGGAGCGTCCGCTCGGCGTGTACCACTTCGCGGTAGTCAGCTTGAGTGCCCAGCCACCATCGAGCGTGAACAGCGACTGCACGAGCCCTTTTCCGAAGGAAGTCGTGCCGACGACGAGGGCGCGATCGTGATCCTGCAACGCGCCCGCGACGATTTCACTGGCCGATGCGGTGTAGCCATCGGTGAGTACGACCAGCGGAAGCGTCGGCGCGAGTGGCGCTCCGCGCGCGGCGTAGCGCTGCACCTCGCCGGAGCGAGCGCGCACGGTGGCGATCTCCGCGCCATCCCGCAGGAAGAGGTTGCTGATGTCGATCGCCTGATCGACGATGCCGCCGCCATTGCCGCGCAGATCGATGACGATGCCACGGGCACCGTCGCGGGTGAGCTTCTGCACGGCGTGCTCGAACTCGGAGCCCGACGTCTCGTTGAACTGCAGGAGCGGCAGGTAGCCGATCTTCCCGTCGAGGAGAATCGTGTAGGGCACCGCCGGAATGTGAATGATCGCGCGGGTGAGCTTGAGCACGATCGGCGCCGTCACGCCCGGACGGGCGAACGTGACACTCACCTGCGTCCCGGGATTCCCCTTCAGCGCATCGGTCACCTGCGGAAGCTTCCAGCCATGGACGGCCTGCTTCTCGACGGCGACGATATGGTCGCCGTCGTGCACGCCACCCGCTTCGGCCGGCGTGTGTGGATAGACACGGCTCACGACGGTCACACCCTGCTGGTCTTCCACGAGCATGCCGAGACCGGCGTACCGTCCGCCCGTGCTGGCCGTGAACTCGGCGAGCTGCTTGGGCGAGTAGAGCGCGGCATAGGGGTCGTTGATCTCACGCACGAGACCGCGCGCCGCCTTCTCGTACAGATCCGGGTTCGGAACCGTATCCACGAACCGATCGGACACGAGCGACAGCACCTGATCGAAGAGGCGCGCACTGTCGCGAGTCTCGTGGCGCTCGATCAGAAATGCGCCGGTCGTGAGCGGTACGAGCACAACGGCGGCAAGGACGGAAATGCGGACGCGAGTCATCGGCCCTCGGAGGTAATGCGTGAT
>DATGDQ010000025.1:0-7646 GCA_035310785.1 Gemmatimonadaceae bacterium
CGAACGAGCCGTTCGACACCTTCGCACCCGATCTCTCACCCGATGACCGACTGGTCGCGTACCACTCCTTTCGAACCGGCACTCGCGACATCGAGGTGAAGCCGCTCGATGGAGGGCCGGTCGAGCTCGTGACCTCGTCGAAGGCGCAGGAGAGCTATCCGATCTGGTCGCCCGATGGAAAGCAGCTCACCTTCATCGATCAGGGCGGCACCGGCGTCTTCGTCACGACGCGCTTGGCGCCGGGCAAGTGGAGCGCGCCGCGATCGCTCTACTTCGACAACGCGACATTCACGCCGACGACTGCGTGGTCGATGTGGTCGCCGGATGGCAAGTGGCTCGCAACCGTACGGGAGCGCGCGCTCGTGCTCGTCGCAATCGATTCGGGAGCGGGACGCACGGTATACACCGCTGCTCCGAACGAGCCGCTCCCGGAAACCCCGATCTTCAGCAAGGACGGGCGATCGATCTACTTCAAGTCGCACGACGCTGAGGGACACGCGATGTTCAGCGTGGTACCAGCAAGCGGCGGCACACCGCGCGTGATCGTGCGCTTTCCGGATCTCGCGCGTCCCTCATCGCGCCAGGGATTCTCGATGAGCGCCACGCGATTCTACTTCCCGGTGGAGGACCGGCAGAGCAACATCTGGCTCGCCGATCTGTCACACCCCTAGCAACGCTACTTCTGCGCGCGGCCTTTGAGCTCCTCGAACCAATGCTCGTTCACTATCAGCAATCCAGACTCGCCGGCTGCCGTCTCGCGCAGC
The DNA here is from genome assembly GCA_035310785.1 of Gemmatimonadaceae bacterium. GTDB lineage: Bacteria > Gemmatimonadota > Gemmatimonadetes > Gemmatimonadales > Gemmatimonadaceae > FEN-1250. Next base: position 765 of record DATGDQ010000025.1, read on the forward strand.
ATGAGAAAGTGCTTGTCGTCGGGTGCAACCGCGTACGGCTGAACCGGTCCGGCGAACGAGAAGGAGCCGAGAGAGAAGAGCGACTTCTGCGATTGCACGGAGAATGAAGGCGTAGTGCTGATCTCCGCGGCGACGAGATCGCCGTTGTGATTGCGGAAGAATATTTCCTTCCCGCTGTGCGCCCAGAGCGGCATCTCGCCGCCGGCCGTCGACACTTGCCAGCGGGCCGTCGCCACATCGGGGAACGGGCGCACGTAGACCTCGAACGTTCCCGATTCGTCGGATGAGTACGCGAGCCACTTTCCGTCCGGGGACAACGCCGGCATGATCTCCCGCGCAGGCGTCGCGACGAGCGGAGTCTGAGCCGTGTCGCCTGCGTGAATGCCAAGAATGTCGCCGTTCCCCGTTTCCCCGGCGACTCTTCTCATGACGAGCCACTGCCCATCGGGCGACTCGAAGGCCTGTCCCAATCCGAACTTCGCCTGGAACGGCTGCACTGCGGCGCCCACTCCGTCGGCCCGCTTGATGAACGGCTTGCCACCGCCATCACCTCGATCCCCGAGGTACAGCACATGGCTTCCATCCGGTGTCCACGACGGACGGAAGAAATTCGTGTCGCCGAACGTGATCCGAGAGAAGGGGCCGCCCGGCAGCTGCTTCACCCAGACGTCCGTCTTCGCGTTTCGCTGCAGCTCGACGGCGATGGCCTTCCCGTTCGGGGAGAGACTCAGATTGTTGACCGTGCCCTCGAGCTTCCAGGCCGAATCCACGCTGCTCGCGAGGCCGTCGCGCGAGACCCACACGATCTCCCGCGCCGAGGCCTGACTCGCGGTGGGGTAGATGAGCGTACCCGCATTCGACAGAGCGAATGCGCTGTTGAAGGCGTTGGTCTCCAGCCCCTCGTAGAGCGCGGTTGGTGGACCCGTGAGCGCGAGCTTCCCCGCATCGAACGGAATCACGAGCAGCTTTCCATCCGCCGTGACGACGACGAGATGACCCGTGGCGGCGTAGCGCGCATAGATGCCGCGAACCAGTACGTGGGCCTCTCCGGTAGGCAGCGGCATCGCCATGATCTCGTAGTCCGCCGGCCCTTGTCCCTCGCGGCGTCTCCGGAACAGGAGGCCGTGTGCGCCTGGCAGCACGATGGGCCACTCTGCGCCCACGACGTGGTCCTTGGGAGGGAACGTGTAGACCTTTTCCGAGCGGCCGCCCGTCGCCCGAATGCGCGCGATTCCGGAATCCGTCTCGAAGTAGACGTACCCGTCGCTGCCCCAATCCGCGGCCGTCGCGTTCGCGCTATCGGTGAGGGTGAGAGGCGACCCTCCCTCGAGGGGAAGAATGCGGACGGTCTTCCCGTCCTTTACGAATCCGAGCTGGCGGCCATCGGGCGAGAAGAATGGACTGGACGCCCCGTCGGTGCCCTGCAGCGGAGTGGAGGCCAGCTGATCCGCGTCCTTCATCCAGAGGCGCGTCGTTCCCTCTCCGCGCCCCATGTACACGATGCGCCGCCCGTTGGGCGAGATCGCAACGTGTCCGCCGAGGGCAGTCGTCGCGACCGCCTCGTTCGCGCGGAGGAAGAGCGCGTAGCGGTTCATGAACGGCTGCTCGCGAGGACGCATCCATCCCGACGCGGCGACCGCCAGTAGCAGTAGCAGCAGCGCGATTCCCAGCAGCGTCGTACGCTTGCTCCTCTCCGGAGCGACGGCGGCGGGCGCGTATCCGGTCGTCGCCGCGGTCACGGCTCCCGAGGTCGGATCGCTGATCGCGCGCACGAATGCGTCCGCGCTCGCGAAGCGATCCGCGGGCAGCTTCGCGAGCGCCTTGTGCACGGCCGCATCGATGTTCGCGGGCACGGAGCGACGCCGAGCGGAAAGCCGTTCGGGCTCCTTCGTCACGACCGCGGCGATCACCGCCTGCACCGTGGGCCCGGTGTGCGGTGGCTCTCCTGCGAGCATCTCGTAGAGCAGACAGCCGAGGCTGTACACGTCGGAGCGCGCATCGAGTCCGCGCTCGCCCGTTGCCTGTTCGGGACTCATGTACCCGGGAGTGCCGAGCGACAGCCCGGTTTCGGTCATGCGATTGCCGCCGGCGTGACTCACCGCGAGTGCGATGCCGAAATCGGCGACGAGCGCCGAGCCGTCGTGGAGGAGAATGTTCTCCGGCTTGATGTCGCGGTGGATCACGCCGTGCCGGTGCGCGTAGTCGAGCGCGGAGCCGATCTCCTTCGCGAGCCGCACCGAGTCCTCGACGGGCAGCTGATGCTCGCGGTTGAGGCGATCACGGAGCGACTCGCCCTCGATCAGCGGCATGACGTAGAACAGGTATCCGTCCGCCTGTCCGGAATCGAAGAGCGGCAGGATGTGCGGATGCTGCAACGCGGCCGTCGTCTTGATCTCGGCGAGGAACCGATCCGCGCCGATCACGGCGGCGAGCTCCGGACGCAGCACCTTGACGGCCACGCTGCGATCGTGCTTGAGATCGTGCGCGAGATACACGGTCGCCATGCCGCCGGCGCCGAGCTCGCGCTCCAGCTTGTACCGATCCGCGAGCGCTTCGATGAGGCGAGGAGGTGTATCTTCCATTGTCGGCTGCTCTATGGGGGAGGCGCCTGGGCGACCAATGATAAGGTACGGCGCCCGGCAACTGCCGTCCATGTCGGAGATTCCGCTACGCTGATCCGGAGGGCGCTCCGAGGAGTTTCGCCACCGCCGCCTCCCTGTAGCGGAAGATTCTCGCGAGCTGAAGGCGTACGAGCGGCGCCGCAGCTCGTCCAAGCACGCCGAAGGGCAACGAGTAGACGACCTCGTCCTCGATGTCGGTGCCGCCGTTCAGGCTCGTGAAGCGATGCGTGTGCACCCACGAGCGATACGGACCGGCGAGCTGCTCATCGACGAATTGTCTGCCCGGCTCCCATTTGACGATGCGAGTTCTCCACCGCAGCGGGATTCCCCACAGCCGGATCGTGTAGTCGATGAGTGCGCCCGCACGTATCTCGATGGGCTGCGGCGTCGCGATCGCGAACCCGAGCTCGGGTGGGGTGATGCGGCCGAGATTCGCCGCGTCCGCGAAGAAGGCGAACGCGGTGTCGAGGGGAACGGGGACGTGCGTGCGCGAACGGAAATGGTAGACGGCTGGCATGCAGCGGATGCGAGGATGGAGTGCGCGATGCACGGACCCACGTCGATCGGCGCACCAGGCTGATGTGGAGTACGCGCGATGCAATGTACTACGGCATTCTCATCGCGGATCGCTTACCCCGAGTCGCATTGATTCGATCGACCACTCCGCCCAGGTCGCGTGGACTGAGTCCAACCTGGTCCGGGAAGCGCCCCCCGGCTCAGTGCACGATGTTGATGGCGATCGCCGGCGTGATCGACGACGTCGTGTGCTGATTGCCCGGGATGAATCGCGTCCCGAACAGGACACCGAGGTTGGGCGTCCAGCTGTACTCGATCGCGGGCGCGAACGCGAACGAGTGATACGCGCCCGAGTTGAACAGAATGCTCGGCGGATCCTGCGTGCTCGAAGGATCGAGCGTATCGAAGCCCGACACGCGCGTGTTCCAGTAGTGATTGAATTGCGCGTCGAACGCCAGCACCCAGCTGCGCGTCAGGCTGTACTCGGCGGCGATGCCGCTCGCGAACACGGCGCCGGGCCTCGCGATGCCGCGGAATCCGGCACCGGTGCCGTACACGCTCACGTCCTGCACGTCCACGCTGTGCGAGAAGCTCTGCGTGAGGTTCAGACGCATCCGCAGGATGCGATGGTTGGGAAGCCAGTAATACGACTGCGCGTAGAATGCGACCGCGCTCGTGTACGCACCACTTCCCATGCCGTCGCTCGGGCGATTCCCGAGCCTGTCGAACTTGCCCGTGGGAAGCGTCTCCTGAAACACCAGCGCCGTGATCGGAACCCAGCTTCCCTTTCGGAAGCCCGTGAGGCGATACGTCGCCTGCAGCGTCACATCACCGAGACCCATTCCGGAGCTGCTGGTGCCGTTGTCGGGTTTGTTCCAGTTCGTGATGATGATCGCGCCGACCGTGAGCCGATCGAACAATCCGACGAGTGCATAGGTGAACGTGCCGAAACCGTCAGCGTGCGCGGTCTTCTGATCGAAGAAGTATGGCTCGAGGAGCACGTGTCCCGCGGGCAACGTGTTCGGAGAGGCGGCGAGCATCGGTCCCGTCCACCAGGCGTCATCCAACGATTGGTCAAGCGAGCTCGAATCCGAACGTTGTTGTGCGAGGGTGGCACGCGGAGAGCAGAAGAGGGTCAAGCCGAGAAAGAGGAGCAGAATGAAGCCGTGGGGCACACAGTGAGCCAGCCTGCTCCCCGCAGGACGACGACGCTCGACAGATTTCGTGTGCGAAGCTTCTTTCATTGTCATTTGCGGGTGGTTCGTTCTGCTCGATCGGCAACCGCGGCCGTGGGGTGCGCGGTAACCATATCCTCTCCTGAGCGCGCATGCCGAAGATGGAAAAGTCGAGCGTCGTTCGGTCGTCCCATAGGTCCAAACTCGCTCCGACAGTCGCGTCCAATCGCCTGAGCCCATCAGCATTGGCTTCGTTCGCGCGTGGAGTACTCATTCGTGGACGTTGCGCATGAATGCACGCGATGTCGCCGCCCTGCGGCTGGTGAACCAGGGGATTGCCAACCCGACGAGCGCGAATCCATCCGATGTGGTCTCGCGGCTCCTCGCGATTCAGGCGCAGGATTATCGCGGTGCGCTTTGGTCGATCGGGTTGCGTCTCGGAGGTTCCGCTGCGACCAAGATCGAGCGTGCCATCGTAGAACGAACGATCGTGCGCACGTGGCCGATGCGACGAACGCTGCACTTCGTTTCCGCGATGGATGTGCGATGGATGCTCCGGCTGCTCGCACCCCGCGCGATCAACGGAATGATCGGACGCCTGCGACAGCTCGAGATCGATGATGTAGTGCTGTCGCACAGCAGAAAGGCGTTGGTGAAGGCGCTGCGGGACGGTGCGCTCCTCACGCGCGACGCGATGTACGATGAGCTCGCGCGTGCGAAGATCTCGACAGAGGGGCAGCGCGGCATCCACATCCTCTCGAGACTCTCGCAGGAAGGGCTGCTGTGCTTTGGACCTCACCGAGGAAAGCATCCGACGTTCGCGCTTCTCGCCGAGTGGATCCGGGAATCGCGCGATCTCGAGCGCGAGGAGGCTCTCGCCGAGCTCACCTCGCGATATTTTCGCGGCCACGGTCCCGCAACCATTCGTGACTTCGCACGGTGGTCCGGTATCACGCTTCGGGATGCGCGCGCCGGTGCGGCGATGCTGGCGGCCGAGCTCGCCGAGACACGTGTTGGGGACATTACCTACATCATGGCGCGAGACAGCGTTGAGATGAGCACGGATGAACGACGCGCCGCGCAGGCGCTGTATCTTCTCCCCGGCTTCGACGAGTATCTTCTGGGCTACAGCGATCGCAGCATCGCGCTCGATCTCTCGCACGCGCAGAAGGTCGTTCCCGGCAACAATGGCGTGTTCTTCCCCACCATCGTCCTTCGCGGACGGGTGGTCGGCACGTGGCGGTCTGCCGCAACACGGGCAGGGCTGGCGGTGACACCGCGTCCGTTCGCGGCGCTCAAACCAAGCGAGGCGCGCGCATTCACGGCGGCGGCGAAGCGATACGAGCAGTTCGTGCGCGAACAGCGATGAGCTTCATGACACACACGCCCGCTCGGCGGCTATAGCAGGCCGAGCTAGCGCAGCTCGGCGTTCGCATACGCCGCGAGAATTTCCTGCTCCGATGGCGGCTGCAGCACGTTGCGCCGCGCGAACTCCTCCGCCTGCGGGTACGTCGTGCGGCGAATCCGCTCGGCCGCCGCGGCGAGATCGTATTGCGTGCGCCGCAATCGCAGCTCGGCGCCGAGCTCCAGCCAGTACGCGCCCGGCTCACCGAACGGCATGCCGACGCTGCCGGCATTCACCACGCGCACATCGCCGACCACGCGATCGAGCTGCATGTGCGTGTGTCCGCAGACCACGATGTCGGCGCTGACACTGCCGAACACCGGAAGCAATCGAGACTCCGCGGTGTTGCGCGTGAAGATCTCCGTGTCGTTACGCGGCGTCGCGTGGCAGAAGAGGACGGTGCCGAGACTCCCGATGGTGAGCTCGAGGTGGTCCGGCCACGACGCGATCGCCGCCTCGTGTCGCGCGTCCAGCTGGCGCGCGGTCCAGCGAATGCCCTCGCGAAACGGCGGAGGCACCTCCTCGCTCTCGATTCCATGCATCTCGGCCAGCACGACTCGCTCGCCGTTACCCCTGATGAAGCGCACCGGAAGGTCGAGCTCGAGCAGCCGGTCGAGCGATTCGCGCGGCATCGGACCGGGAATCACGTCACCGCCCACCACGATCGCATCGATCCCGGCAGATCGAACGTCCGCGAGCACGGCGTCGAGCGCGGGCAGATTACCGTGGATGTCGTAGATCGCCGCGTACGTCATCACTCGCGCCGAAGCGCCATCAACGGATCGATATCCGACGCGCGCCATGCCGGTAGCGCGCTCGCCACGAGCGCGACCAGAAGCAGCCCGCTCGCGACCGCACCGAACGAGAGCGCGCTCACCGGAACGATCCCCTGCAGCGATGATGTGACTACCCGTGTCGCGGAGAGGGCGAGCGCCGACCCGATCGCAATGCCCGCCAACGCGAGCACCGCACCTTCCGTGAGCACCATTCGAATCACGTCTGCGGTCTGCGCGCCGAGCGCGAGGCGAACGCCGATCTCCTGCTGGCGCTGCGTGACCGAATACGAGATCACACCGTAGATGCCGAGTGAGGCGAGGAGCAGCGCGCTGATCGCGAACACCGTCAGCAGGATCGACTCGAGCCGCGGCTGCGCCACCGACTGGTC
>DATGDQ010000026.1:0-9666 GCA_035310785.1 Gemmatimonadaceae bacterium
CGGGTTCATGAAGCATCTGGAGTCCGTGATCGACACGGGGAACGGACGCACGCATTGGAGGGCGAAGGCGCCGGCCGGGTCGACCGTCGAGTGGGATGCCGAGATCACCGCCGATCAGCCGAACGAGCTGATCGCGTGGCATTCCCTGGGCAATTCGGACGTGAGCAACAGCGGCATGGTGCGCTTCACCAACGCGCCCGGCGGGCGCGGCACCGAGGTCCATGTCGACCTGCGCTACGATCCCCCGGGCGGTCCGCTCGGTGCGCTGTTCGCCAAGATGTTCGGCGAGGAGCCCGGCGGTCAGATCGCCGATGACCTCCGTCGCTTCAAGCAGGTGATGGAGATCGGTGAGGTCGTAGTATCCGATGCCACGGTGTCAGAGGGACCACACCCCGCGCAGCCCCCCCGTTCGCATTATCGCGGACCCAATACGCTAACCGAGCGGACCGCGGAACTTCGTGGCCAGCCTTCTATGTAGGGAGTCTTGATCATGAGAGCGACTTGCTGGATGGGGAAAAAGAACGTGGAAGTACAGAACGTTCCGGATCCTCAGATTCTCAATCAGCGCGATGCGATCGTGCGCATCACATCGACGGCGATCTGCGGATCGGATCTGCATCTATACAACGGCTTCGTCCCGAGCATGGAAAAGGGCGATGTACTCGGTCATGAGTTCATGGGCGAGGTCGTGGAAGTGGGACGAGGCGTGAAGAATCTGAAGGTGGGGGATCGGGTGGTGGTGCCGTTTCCGATCGCATGTGGGAACTGTGCCGCCTGTCGCGCGGAGGCCTACTCGCTGTGCGAGAACTCGAATCCGAACGGGTGGATGGCCGAGAAGTTGTGGGGACACTCGCCGGCAGGGATCTTCGGCTATTCCCACATGCTCGGCGGATTCGCGGGCGGACAGGCGGAGTTCGCGCGCGTTCCCTTCGCCGACGTCGGGCCGATCAAGATCGAGAACGGTTTCAGCGACGATCAGGTGCTCTTCCTGTCCGACATCTTTCCCACGGGATACATGGGCGCGGAGATGTGCGGGATCAAGCAGGGTGATGTGATCGCGGTATGGGGCGCCGGGCCCGTCGGACAGTTCGCGATCGCGAGTGCCTTCCTGCTCGGCGCAGAGCGCGTGATCGCCATCGATCGCTTCAAGTACCGCCTCGATATGGCGCGCGAGAAGTCTGGGGCCGAGACGATCAACTACGAGGAAGTACACAGCGTGGTCGATACGCTCAACGAAATGACCGGTGGGCGCGGACCCGACCATTGCATCGATGCCGTCGGACTGGAAGCGCACGCTCACGGCATCAAGTACGCGTACGATCGCGCGAAGCAGGCGATGATGCTGGAGACCGATCGGCCGATCGCTCTGCGCGAGGCAGCAATGGCGTGCAGAAACGGAGGCACGATCTCCGTGATCGGCGTATACGGTGGCTTCATCGACAAGTTCCCGATGGGCTCCATCATGAACCGCTCGCTCACGATCAAGACGGGACAATGCCACGTGCAGCGCTACATGCGGCCGCTCCTGCAGCACATCGAGAACGGCGACATCGATCCGAGCTTCGTGATCACGCACCACATGCGGCTCGAGGATGCGCCGAAGGGCTACGAGATGTTCATGAACAAGGTCGACGACTGCGAGAAGGTCGTACTCAAGGCGTGATCGAGAAGGACGAGAGACGGTGAGAACGAGCGGGCGGAGCGATGGATGCTCCGCCCGCTCGTCGTTGTGTGCCCATGCGGGCCGCGCCCGCGCGTCAGCCTTTCGCGGCGGAGGACCTCGGCGTACGTTGGCCTCGCTGGGGTGACCGAAGTCAACCGCAATCGCATGCAATCGCATGCGCAGGAGGGAGACATGGCTTTCATGGGTACGCTGTGGCTGCCGATTCTGCTCTCGTCGATTCTCGTGTTCGTCGTCAGCTCGATCATTCACATGGCATCGCCGTGGCACAAGACCGACTATCCGAAGCTGCCGAACGAGGATCAGGTGATGGATGCGCTGCGTCCGCTCGCGATCAGTCCGGGGGACTACATGATGCCGCGCCCCACGAGCATGGCCGACATGAAGTCCGCTGAGTTCAAGGCGAAGGTGGAGCGCGGACCGCGAGTGTTGATGACGGTGATGCCCCCTGCCACGATGTCGATGACACGCGAGCTCGTGATGTGGTTCGTCTATCTGATCGTCGTCGGGATCTTCACCGCATACATCACGGCGCACGCGCTGGCATCGGGCGCGCCCTTCCTGGAAATCGTGCGCTTCGCGGGGACGATCTCCTTCCTGGCGTACGCAGCGGCGCTCTGGCAGCTGTCCATCTGGTACCGGAGATCGTGGGGGATCACGATCAAGGCGACGGTCGACTCGCTGATCTACGCGTTACTCACGGGGGTGACGTTCGCGTACCTCTGGCCTCACTCGTGAGCACTCAGTAGAGGGCGTCGTGAGCTAGTCGGACGACGAGGCGGGACGGCTCTCCCATCTCGCCGAGTCGCCCGGAGTGCGCTCCAAGACGGATCCCAGGCCGGCATACAGATACTCGGTGCCAAACTGGTTCTTGAGTGCGGCGAAGCCCGGCTCGCCGGTGCAGTGCCCGGGCCCTATCTGCCGGACGTGCCAGACCTCGTGCAACGCGGTGGTGAGTCGCGCGATTGTACTATCGGCGGAGGTGACCCAGTGCAGTCCTCCCACGATGAGCGCCACCTGCGGCGTCACCTGCGCGGCCGCCTGCAGAATGGCCTCGATGCCGGGATGCGAACAGCCGACGACGAGCAGCGCTCCAGTCGGCGTGCGCACTACGAGTGAAAGCTCGCGTAGCTCGAGGGTGCCAGGATTGTGGGAGACGGTGGCAACGAGTGTGATGCCTGGCGCCACTTCGGTCAGCGTATCCACGAGAGTGAAGTGCGCTTCGGGCCACGCCGTGCCAAAATGAAGCTGCGCGCTCGGTGCACCGCCGAAGTAGCGCATTTCGCGAGAGAGCGTGGTATCGGTGCGGTAGAATGTCGCGGGGAGCGAGGAGCCGAACACGCCGAAGCTCTCGCGCGGCGCGTAGATCTTCACATTGGGATTGACGCGCAGGAGATAGCGGAGCCCTGCGATGTGATCGCCGTGCCGGTGCGAGATCACCGCGAAGTCAAGGCGGCGAAGATCGATGTGCAGCGCTCGTACGTTCTTCTCGAAGATCGCGGCATCATTGCCGGTGTCGAACAGGATGCGCCGTCCGTCGTATTCGATCAGTGCCGCGAATCCCCAATCCTGGGTGAGACCCCGCCCGGTGCCGAACGCATCATAGAGAATCGTGACGCGCGCAGGCGCGGTGTGTACGGGGGGCGGTGCAGGTGGTGAGGCGGGAAGCGGGAAGGCGAATGTCAGAACGGCCAACAGCGAGGCGAAAAGGAACCGCATGGCTCCTCCCGGGGAGATAGGCAATCGGCGACCGACCACCCCGGGAATGTGGAGCGAGCCTGTGCCCGGCGACAAGGTGAGCTGACTTGCGCGGCCCACCCGAGTCACCATATTGTAGACAATGTCTGACAAATGGTGACCGATGCTGGGAGAGCTCGAGCAGGTGGTGCTGCTGGCGGTCATGCGGGTTGGCAGGGACGCGTACGGCGTGCCGATCCACGACGAGATCCTGCGACGCGCCGGTCGTGATCTCACACTGGGCACGATCTACAAGACGCTGAGCCGCCTCGAGGAGAAGGGGCTGGTCGCATCGCACGTGGGCGAGCCGACGGCGCAGCGCGGCGGGCGCCGCACTCGCTGCTATGTCGTGAGCGCCGCGGGCAAGCGGTCGTTGCAGTCCACGTTCAAGGCGCTTCGCCACATGGCGAGCGGACTGGATGTGGGGCTCGAGCCGACATGATTCGTTCCTGCATCTGGCTGCTCGAGCGATCGCTGAGACCCGATCTCGCCGAGCACGTCATCGGTGATCTCATCGAGCAGCAGGAGCGCGGCTCGCTCTGGATGCTCGGCGAGACGGTGTCCGCGCTTTGGCACCTTCACGCGCGTCCGCACGCGACGTCCGAGCTGTTGCTCAGCATCGTTGCCGACTTGCGCATCGCCGCCCGCCTGCTCGGCCGCTCGCCCGCGTTCGCGTTCGTCTCCGTGCTCACCCTCGGATTGGCGATTGGTGCAACGACGGCGATCTTCAGCGTCATCGAGCCGGTGCTCCTGCGACCGCTTCCGTATCCGAATGCGGAGCGACTCGCGCTGGTGTGGGAGCGAAATGCGGACGGATCGCGCGACAACGTGGGCTTCGCCACCTTCCACGATCTCATCGCGCGGTCGCACACGCTCGAGCGTGCCGCGGCGATTGGGGAGTGGCAGCCCACGCTGTCGGATCATGGCGAGCCGGAGCGAGTGATCGGCGATCGCGTCTCGTGGACGTACTTCCGCACCCTCGGCGTGCGTCCCGCGATCGGTCGCGACTTCGCCGAGAGCGAGGACCTGCCGGGAAACAACCAGGTCGTCATTCTGAGCTATGGTCTGTGGGCGCGCCGGTACGGCGGTGATTCGTCGATCGTTGGGAGCGCAATCTCGCTGGATGGCAAGCCAATGACGGTGGCCGGCGTGATGCCGGCGTCCTTCGACAATACGATTTCTCCACGCGTCAAGATCTGGAGAGTGCTCGGCTACCTGAATCAACCATTTGCGTGTCGCACGTGCCATCACCTGCGCATGCTCGCACGAGTTCGGCCAGGGGTGAGCCTCGAGGCGGCCCACGCGGAGCTCGATGGGATCAAGGCGCAGCTCGTGAAGGCGTATCCAAAGGAGTATGCGGCAGACGGCATGCTGGTGGGCCGGCTGCAGGACGAGATCACAATGGCATCGCGGCCCGCTCTGCTGGCGCTGAGTGGCGCGGTACTTCTCGTGCTGCTCATCGCGGTGGCAAACGTCGTGAGTCTGCAGCTCGCGCGCGCCATACGACGCGCGCAGGAATTCGCGGTACGCGGAGCCCTTGGCGCGAGCCGTGCGAGGCTCGTGCGACAGCTGCTCACCGAGGGGCTGCTGCTCGCAATGCTCGGAGGCGCGGCAGGCGTGGTCGTTGCGTACGTCACGCTCCCCTTCCTGATTGCCAGGCTCCCGAGCACGCTGCCGCGGTTGTCGGCGATGCACGTCGATGTCGGCGCGCTCGGCGTCGTCACGGCGATCGTGCTGCTGCTCGCGATCGCGATGGGTCTCGCCCCGGCGCGTGGACGATTCATCAATCTCTCTTCCGCACTCGGCTCGGGCAGGCGGCTGTCGGGCACCGCGAACCACTCCACACGCGCAGCGCTGGTGGTGGCGGAGGTCGCACTCGCGATGATGCTGCTCGTGAGCGCGGGGCTTCTCGGCCGGAGCCTCGTGCGGCTGATGGGCGTGGACGTCGGCTTCGACACGTCGCACCTGCTCACGCTCGAGATCAATTCGACGGGTCCGCGCTACCCGAATGACAGCAGCGTGTTCGACTTTCACGATCGTGTGCGCGAGGCCGTGAGCGCGCTGCCCGGTGTCGTGAGCGTCGCGGTGGCGAATCAGCTGCCGCTGGCCGGCAACTTGGACATGTACGGCGTGGCGGACGTCGACAATCCTCCCGCAAATCCGGAGCAGGTCCCCTTCGGCGACCGCTACGCGGTCTCGTCCGACTATCTGTCGACGATGCGAATCCCGATTCTTGCGGGTCGCGGATTGACGGCGGCGGATGCGAACGATGGCGCGAACAAAGTCGCGCTCGTGAGCGACGCCCTCGCCAAACGGCTGTGGCCCAACGAGAGCGCGATAGGCAAGCGCATTCGAGTTGGCGGACGCGATGGTCCTCCTCGCGCGATCATCGGCGTCACGGGAAACATTCACCACAGCGGACTCGATGCGAAGTCGACGATGCAGTGGTACATCCCGGAGCGGCAGATGTTCTTCGCCGACAACCAGGAGGCGCTGGCGGTGCGCACCGCCGGAGATCCTGCCGCGCTCGTGCCGGCGGTTCGGAGAACGATCGCCGCGATCGACCCGACGCAGCCGATCGTGAAGATCGCGACGATGGACGATCTCGTCTCCGCGTCGACGAGCCAGCGGCGGCTCGCACTCGTCTTGTTCGGCGCGTTCGCCGCCGCCGCGCTGTTGCTGGCTGTGGCCGGAATCTATGGAGTACTGGCGGGGACGGTGTCGGAGCGCACGCGCGAGATCGGCGTTCGGAGCGCGCTCGGCGCCACGCCCACGAGTCTCATTGGGATGATCGTGGGGCAGGGCGGCCGCCTCGCCGCGATCGGCATTGCGCTGGGACTCGCGGGCTCATTCGCGCTCACGCGATATCTCCAGTCGCTGCTGTTCGGCGTGGCGCCGAATGACCTGGTGACGCTTGCCGCTGTGTGCGTGCTCCTGGGAGGAGTCACCCTTGCCGCGTGCTTCGTGCCGGCCACGCGCGCCGCTCGTGTGGACCCGAGCACCGCGCTGCGCAGCGAGTAGATTCGGCAGATCCATTCCCGAGAGGCAATCAGCGTGCAGGGATCTCGAGCATTGCTCGTGCGACGCCTCCTGTCCGCAGCCGGGCTCGCGTTCGCAGCGTCGGTCGTGAGTCCATCGTCCGCCGACGCACGCGTGGTTCGCGTCGTCATCGACTCGCGCGAGCCGCTCGCGGGTGGCGCCTCGTTCGGCACCACTGGAGCCTACGAGCGAATTACCGGACGCGTGTTCTTCGCGTTCGATCCCGCGAATCGGCACGATCGGCAGATCGTGGATCTCAGTCGTGCGCCGCGCAATGCGAAGGGCGAGGTGGAAGCATGGTCGGAGTTCGTGATGCTCAGGCCCGTGGATTCGACTCGGGCGAGCGGTGTCACGCTGCTCGATGTCGTGAATCGCGGCGGCATGACCGTCGGCGTGTTTCACCTCGGCGCCGATCGCGAGCTCCCCCCGGACTCCGCCGGCTACTATGGTGACGCGCTTCTGCTTCGTCGCGGCTTGACGGTGGTGATGCTCGGCTGGCAGTGGGACATCCTGCCGGGCGCGCCAGGACTGCGTTTCCATGCGCCAGTCGCGGGCGATGCGGCGCACCCGATCACCGGTCTCGTTCGCAGCGACATCACCGTCGACGTACCCACGCGCACGATTCCTCTCGGTCACCTGGTCGGCTCGAGCTTGGCGCTGGCGTATCCGGTGTCCGATACGAGCGATCCCAGGAACCAGCTCACGGTTCGTGATGGGCCCATCGCGACGCGGCGAAACATTCCTCGCACCGAGTGGCGCTTCGCACGTGAGGACTCGAGCGGTACGGTGACTGCGGATTCGCGCAATGTCTACATGCGCGCGGGGTTCGAGGCGGGGAAGATCTATGAGGTGATTTACCGCGCGAAGAATCCCGTCGTCGTGGGCACCGGGCTCGCGGCCGTGCGCGACATGATCTCCTACCTCAAGTACGATTCCGCGAGCATAGCACCCACGCGCTACGGAATCGCGTACGGAGTGTCGCAGACCGGCCGCCTTCTCAGACATTTTCTCTATCAGGACTTCAACGTCGACGAGCGCGGGCGCCGCGCGTTCGACGGCATTTTCGCACACACGGGGGGCGCGGGCAGAGGCTCGTTCAACCATCGCTTTGCGCAACCGTCTCGCGATGCGCAGCCGTACAGCACCTTCTTCTATCCGACGGACGTGTTCCCGTTCACGACGGTGGAGGAACGCGACCCGGTGACGGGACGACGAGACGGGCTGCGCGTGCACTCTGCGCGTGGTACGAGTGCGGCGTTCGCAGCCGGCGCACCCAAGGTGTTCTACGTCGACGGCGGCTACGACTACTGGGGTCGCGCGGCATCGCTCACGCATACGACCGTGGATGGAAAGAATGACGTAGGCTTCTTGCCGAGCGAGCGACGATATGTCTTCTCCTCCGCGCAGCACTCGAGTCCCGCGAGATTTCCGCCGGCGAGCGATGCACGCATCGATTCGGGCCCGGCGCTTCGTGGAGATCCGCTCGATCAGCGGCTCGCGTTGCGCGCACTGCTGGTCGCGATGGTCGAGTGGGTAAAGGATGGTCGCCTGCCGCCGCCCTCGATCTATCCGACGAACGCGAGCGTAACACTCGTGCCGGCGGACTCGGCGCGACGGCCGCTGATTCCCGGCGTAGCGATCGCGAAGATCCCGGCGCAGCCGTATCGCTACGATTTCGGACCGCGATGGAGGCTGGGGATCATCGATCGCGAGCCGCCGGGCATTGGTGCTCCCTATGCGATTCGGGTGGCGCAGGTGGACTCGATTGGCAATGAGCTTGGCGGAATTCGGAGCGTCGAGGCGCGCGTGCCCCTCGCGACATACTTCCCGTGGCAGCTGCGCACGGGCGCGGCATCGGATAGGCTCGCGAGCTTCGCGGGCACATTTGTGCCGCTGCCGCGTACGGAGGCGGAGCGCGAGCGCAATAAGGATCCGCGGCCGAGCATCGAACAGCTCTACGGCGGAGATCGCGAAGGATTCCTATCGCGAGTCGATGTAGCGGCGGCGGAACTCGTTGCGGAGAGATTTCTCCTCGCGGAGGATGTGCCGGCGGCGCGGGCGCGAATGGCGGCGACGTGGGATTGGGTGCAGGCGCATCCGCCCCGCTAGTGGAGACGGCTTGCACGGCAGCCGATCGCGGCGCTAAATCAGAAATTCATCGCGTTGCATGTCGGCGAACCACCGTTATCCTGGAGGGCCGATCGATGCAGTCGAATTACGCCGCACTCGTCGCCGTTCTCGTCCCCCTCGCGCTCGCGAGCAGCGCGCCTCCCGCGTTCGCGCAGCAGACGCCGAGCGATCCCTGCGCCCAAGTCTCCCAGCAGCATGTGAGCGCTGCGCTCGGCGAGACTGTCGGCCCCGGAAAGCAGGGGCCGCCGCCAACTTGCACATGGATTGCCGACGCGCCGAAGCATCAGATCGTGACACTGATGTATTCGCCACCCGGGGACTGGAATACACGGAAGACTCGGGCGATGCCTGGTGTTGCGATAGCTCCGGTAAGTGGCGTCGGTGACGACGCGATCTCCGCGACGCTCGGCAATTTCGTGACGCTGTTCGTCAAGAAGGGGAGCACGACGTTCATGGTGAAGGTATACGGTGTACCCGATCCCGCGAGGCAGCTCGCGATCGAGACGCCGATCGCGAAAGAGGTGGCGTCCCACCTTTGACCTGTCGGAGTCGGCAGCGCGCCGCGCCATCGCTCGCGCGCGCTGGCCGGCTTCGTGCGAGGCTGGGTGAGTGCCCGGCGCGCGGCGCCCGCCGCCGGGGCGAATGTCACTCACGAGCACAGGTGAAGCGATGTCGACCCGCCCCGCCACAGCCGAGGATCGAGCCGAGGAATGCGAGGCTCGGACGAAGCTCCGCGTCATGATTGTTGGCGCGTCGCTCAGGAAAAGCTCTCTGAACGTCCGTCTCGCAACGCTCGCGGCCGAGACCGTGCGTGCGCGCGGCGCGGATGCGCATCAGCCGCGAATGGCCGAGCTGGATTGTCCGGCGTACGATCAGGACGTGGAGCTGTCGACGGGAATTCCGCAGGGCGCACGGGAATTCTGCCGGCTCCTGAGGGAGTCCGACGCGCTGATGATCGCCTCTCCGGAGTACAATGCGTCGATACCGGGATATCTGAAGAACACGATCGACTGGGTGTCGCGCTTTCGCCCGCAGCCGTTCAATGGCAAGCAGGCGTTTCTTCTCTCGGCGTCGCCGTC
>DATGDQ010000027.1:0-9756 GCA_035310785.1 Gemmatimonadaceae bacterium
TGCCCGGTCCAGTTGAACCACCAGAGCAGCGTCGCCTCGAACAACAGCAGCGATTGCGTGATCTGCACGAGCCTGAGCTTGTCACGCCGGTCCGCGAGCACGCCCGCGTACAGCGTGAAGAAGAGCACCGGCAGTGAGCCCGCCGCCGCCTCCAGCCCTACCAGGAACGGACTGTTCGTGATCTGCAACACGACCCAACCCAACGCCACCTGTTGCATCCAGGTGCCCACGAGCGAGCCGGTCTGGCCGAACCAGAAGATCCGGAAATTCCGGTGCTTGATGAGCACCGAGAACGGATTCCGGTAGCGCGGCGCCGCGATGGCGCCCGAGGGCGTGCCGCGCGGCGGGGTGAGCGTCGTCGGTGGTGCGGAGTCGATCATCCGAGGGGTTGCAAGGTCCCGGCGCCAGTGTCATCCTGCCATCAGACGCTCGTCGGTCGCCGCTGCACGTACGGTGTTCGCGACCATCACAACCTACAGCCGTCCACCCCGCTGCGCTTTCACACGTACGGCAAGTTCAGCCCCGAGATGGCGGATGCCATCGACCTCCAGTCGCTCCTGGATAAACTGGCGGATTTTCTGCTGCAATCGGGATTCGCCGGCAGCAAGATGCACAGCCCCTACTGGGACGACACGGAGCACGACCAGGATCGCTCCATGGAGGCACTGCGCGAAGCCATTCTGAATGCGCTGATGGAAAGCGGTCAGTTCACCGCCGAGATGCTCGAGGCATTGCGCGGCGATGGCAAGGACGATGGCGAGAGTGCCGAGAAGCTCGCCAAGCTCCTCGATGACATCATCTCCAAGCTCGTCGAAGAGGGATATCTCAACGTCGAGGCGCCGCCGCAGATGCCCGCGAGTCACCAGCCCGTTACGGGCCCCGGTGGGCTGGCGCACGCAGCCTCCAAGGACGTGCAGTTCTCGCTCTCCGAAAAGGGTATCGACTTCCTCGGATTCAAGACCCTCCGCCATCTGCTCGGCTCACTGGGCCGCTCGAGCTTCGGCAGCCACGACACGCCATACCTCGCGACGGGAATCGAGGCCGACGCATCGAGCAAGTCGTACGAATTCGGCGACACCCTCAACCTCGACGTGAACGCGACGCTGCAGAACGCGCTCATTCGGAACGGCAATCTCGACGTCCCGATCGATCTCGATTATGGAGATCTCATGGTGCGCCAGGCCGAGTACCGCTCGTCGTGCGCGACGGTCCTCATGCTCGACACCTCGCACTCGATGATTCTCTACGGCGAGGACCGCTTCACGCCCGCCAAGAAGGTTGCGCTCGCGCTCACGCACCTCATCCGCACCCAGTTCCCCGGCGACACGATTCGCGTGGTGCTCTTCCACGACTCGGCCGAGGAGATCCCGCTCAATCGTCTCGCGCACGCGCAGGTCGGCCCCTATCACACCAATACGGCCGAGGGACTCAAGCTGGCACGCCGGATTCTCATGTCGCAGAAGAAGGACATGCGCCAGATCGTCATGATCACCGATGGGAAGCCGAGCGCGCTCACGATGCCCAACGGGATGATCTACAAGAACTCGATGGGCCTGGATGCGATGGTCACGTCAGCCACGCTGCGCGAGGTCGCCGACTGCCGGCGCTCCGGAATCGTGATCAACACCTTCATGCTCGCGCGCGACCGCGCCCTGATCGAGTTCGTGAAGCGCATGTCCGCGATCAGCCGCGGCAAGGCCTACTTCACGAATACGATGACGCTTGGCCAGTTCATTCTCATGGATTTCCTGAAGCGGAAGACGCGGAAGGTGTCGTAGCCGGGAGGTTCTCCGCCTTCCAGCGCATCGCCGTGTAGATGCGCGTGCGCCCGCTCGGGTGGTCGAAGAAGATTCTCTCCTCCCACAACCCCGGCTCCAGCTTTCGCGACTCGCTCAGCTTGAGCGAGACTTGCGCGAATCCATCCGGCTGCCGTGCCGTGTTCAAGCCGAATAGATCCGCCTCGTACTCCTGCGCGCGCACGAGCGTGTTCGTGAGCGGGGTGATGATGAAGAAGTACGCGGTGAAGAGGAGCGCGAAGATCGGCACTCCCGCGATGTCGATGACACTTCGCACCTGCCAGGCCGCTTCGTAGCGTGTGCGCATGCGCTCGAAGAGGGTGCCGGCGATCGCGAAGCCGATCACCGTGAGAATGCCGATCTCCATCAATCCCGTGTAGACGTGATGGAGCACATAGTGCCCCATCTCGTGGCCCATTACGGCTTCGATCTCCTCCACCGACGCACGGTGCAGCAGATTGTCGTTGAGCGTGATGCGCTCCGTTCCGAGCGCACCGCTCACGTTCGCGTTGATCCGCTTGCTCTGCTTCGACGCATCGATCTCCCAGACGTCCGTCACCGCGATGCCGTTCTGTCGCGCGAGCCGCAGGATGGGGTCTACGACGCGTGCATCCGCGAGCTTCTTCGGAGAGTTGAAGACCGGCACCAGCACCACCGGTGCGATCACGACGAACACGAGCTCGATCGCGATCGCGACCCCTGAGCCCAGCAACCACCAGTTCCTTGGCACGCGGCGAACGAGCGCGTACGGCACGGCGATGATCAGCACTCCCGCCACCATGGCGACTCCGAACCCCTTGGCCTCCTCGATCAACCAAGCCGCGAACGTGAGATTCGAGAGCCCGTACGCATGCTCGCGAACGAAGCTCGTGTAGAAATCCCATGGGAGCGTGACCAGCGTCACCACGCTCAGGAAGAGCGCCCAGTACGAACTGGTCTGGAGCACGCGAATGCCCGTCCATCGCTCCGCGGCATCTCGCATTCGAGAGGAAACTCCGGTCGCCAGCAGGAGTATCAACACGCCGCTGGTTATCGCAAGATCCCAGAGGAGCAGCCAGTATCCGCCTTCCGTGTAGGCATCCGACTTTGCCTTCGCTTCGGGCGGTAGGGTCGCGAGGTACGCTCGCGTAGCCGCCCCGGGATCAAGGTGGCCGTCGATCCCCTGCGCCGCAGCTGGTGGTGTAGCGAGCACAGGCGAAAGGTCGGCCGTCTGCGCGCCGGCAGAACTGGAACTCATGATGAGCGCACAGATGAACGCGACCGCCAGCGTTCGAAGCGGATTCATTGAATCCATTTGAGGGAAAACCTGCACGAATATTCGTACGCAGCGCGGCCGACCCTACGCCCCGTGGCCGAGTGAAGTTACATTGGCTTGGGGGCGCTGTTACGGCAACCGTTCGTCCTCCGTCCTTTCAGTGTACCGCGCGTGACGATCCACGGGTGGTGCTCCCCCCAAATGCACTGCGCCGGTATTTCATGTTCAGTCTTCTCCACGCAAACGACCAGTCCGCTCCTCCCCGCGAGCGGCGCAACTGGAAACTCCGTCCGTCTTCCGCGATCACGCTGAGACGCGGTCCGGTGCAGTATTGGACCGCGGGAGCGATCGTGCTCGCGATCCTGGCGGTGTTTCTGATGTGGCGTTTTGCGCCCAGAACCGCACAGGGCGATGCGAGCATCGCGTACTCGGACGCCGCGCAGGCGCTGGGCGCCCGACAGGTTTCGACGCTCACGGTCACGAACGACGGCGCCCGCCTCGTTCTCACTCTTCGCGCTCCGCGCATCATCGACGGCCGTCAGGTCCGCACCGTCGAGACGATCGTTCCCGCGAGGGCCGTCTCCCTGGCAGATCTCGAGCGCTGGGGCGCCGCCGGGACCGTCGTTCGCGTGATCGAGCCGCACGCCAGCTCCACCGAGCGCATCATCCAGCTCGGCAGCCTCCTGCTCGTCATCACGCTGGTCGTGGGCTACACGCTGCATCATCGGGGAGCCCTCGGCACCAACCGCTTTGCACCTTCGCCCGTTTCCCGGCATCTCACGCTTCGCGATGTCGGCGGTGCGCGTGAGGCGCAGGCCGATCTGCGCGACGTCATCGCCTACCTCAAGAGTCCCGAGCGCTTCCTCGCCATGGGAGCGCACTGTCCGAAGGGCGTGCTTCTCGTTGGCCCGCCCGGCACCGGGAAGACGCTTCTCGCACGCGCCGTCGCCGGCGAAGCGGGATGCCCGGTGATCGTGGCCGCCGGGTCGGACTTCAACGAGATGTACGTCGGCATCGGATCGCGACGCGTGCGACAGCTCGCCAGGCAGGCCCGCGATGCCGCCCCGTGCATCGTCTTCATCGACGAGTTCGATTCGCTCGGCGGACGTCGCGGCCGGCCCAATCGTTCCGGTGAAGAAGAAGTCACGCTCAATCAGCTGCTCGTCGAGATGGACGGAATGGCCGGCAACAATGGCGTCGTCTGGATGGCCGCGACCAACCGCGAGGACATGCTCGACCCTGCCGTCCGCCGGCCCGGACGGTTCGATCGCGTGGTCGAAGTTCCACTCCCGACCGCGGCAGACCGTCTCGAGATCCTGAAGATCCACGCCGCTCGCAGCAGGCTCGCGCCAGACGTGAATCTCGAGCGTCTCTCGCAGCTCACTGTCGGACACTCGGGCGCCGAGCTCGCGAACCTGCTCAACGAAGCCGCGATCATCGCCGTGCAGGACACGGGCGACGTGATCACCAACGCGCACGTCGAGCAGGCGCGCGACCGCATTCTTCTCGGGCGCGTGCGCTCGGGGATGGTGATCAACGACCAGGAGCGCCGCCTCATCGCCTTGCACGAGTCCGGACATGCCATCGTCGGCATGGTCGCCTGTCCCGAGGATCAGCTGCACAAGATCACCATCGAGCCACGCGGCCGCTCGCTCGGCGCTGCGCATTTCTCTCCGGAGTCCGATCGCCATCTGCATCCGCGTCGCTATCTCGAAGGCATCATCGCCAAGGCGCTCGGCGGACGCGCGGCGGAGCTCGTGTTTCTCGGCGCAGATGCCGTGACCACGGGCGCCGGCAGCGATCTCGTACAGGCCACGAGCATCGCGCGACGCATGGTCGCCGAGTTCGGGATGAGCGAGACCATCGGGCTCGTCAGCGCGGACCCGCAGGCGCAGGGCGGAGCGCCGAGCGGCCAGCTTCAGGGCGAGATCGACACCGCGATTCGCGCGCTGATGGCCACGCAGGCCGCGCGCGCCGAAGCCATCGTGCGCCAGCATCGAGACGCGGTCGAGGCGCTCGCATCGGCGCTGGTCGAGCGCGAGGTGCTCACGGCCGAGGAAGCGTACGCGATGGCGGAGTCGTACGGCGTCGACACGGGCCGCGCCTCATCGCTCGGCGCATCGCACGCGACTGCGTGATCGCTCGTCGCGCGGCAGCTAGAGCCGCGTGACGACCGGCAGCTCCAGCTCGAAGAAAAAGCGCGTACCGTTCGTGTCGCTCGTCTCCACGCCGAGGGTTCCGCCCATCGCGGCGACGAGCTTCCGGCAAATCGAAAGGCCGAGGCCCGCGCTGGAAAATGTGTAGTCGCCGGGATCGCGGCGGCGAAACGGATCGAAGAGAGAGCTCATCACCTGCGGGGGAATTCCGCGGCCCGTGTCGCGCACCGAGAACTCGAGCCGCGAGGGTGCAAGCGACTTCACGGAAATCTCGACGAACCCGCTCGACGTGAACTTGAGCGCGTTCGTCGTGAGGTTGAGCAGCACGCGATTGAGGGCGCCGGGGTGGCCAACGCGAAAGTCTCCCTCGGGCGGATTCAACTTCACCGTGAGCTTCTTCTCCTCGGCGAGCGGCAGCACGATGTCCTGCACCGAGCGTAGAATCGCGAGCACGGAGAAGGCCTCGGGACGCGGATCGATCAGGCGATCGCCGCCGCGCGCGAACGCGATCACATCGCTCGCGACGGTGCTCAGCCCGAACGCAGCGCTGTAGATGAGTCCCAGCTGACGCTCCTGCACGGCGTTCACCTCCCCGCTCTGCCCCTTGCGCAACGTCTCCGCGAGGAACAGGATCGAGGCGAGCGGCGAGCGCAGATCGTGCCCGACCTCCACGAGCAGCTCGAGTCCTCCCGGACCCGCGAGCCGCGCGCTGAAGCGATGCGCATCGTCGTGCTCGATGATCTGGCGAACCCGCTCGACCGCGCCGAGAACCCGGAGGATGTCCGCCCCGTCCACTCGAGAGCCCATGGCGCCGAGCTCCGAGAGCAGACATCCGCGCAGGGTGTCGAGCGCGAGCGGCGCAGGCGCCGGTGGATGCGTACGTGGCTCGGCCCGCGGGTCCACGGCGGCTGCGCGCACCGCGTCGGACACCCACGCGATGCTGTCCCGGAGATCGGCATCGTGGTGAGGAGACTGCGCCGCCGCGAGAAGCTCGCGCATGGTGCGCACGGACGCATGCGTGAGCGCATCGTTGAGCGCGGTGGGCAGTGCCTGAGGCAGACTTGCACGCGCGGAACCATCATCGCTCACATGCACGCCCGGCGAGGTGCCTTCGCTCGGTACGTCTGCCGATGACGATGGAACGGAAGAGGTCATTCCACGCCGCTACGCGCCACGCCGATCACTCGCGACTTCCCGAGAGCTCGTCGCGACGCACGTTGTGCTTCTCCATCAGGCGGTAGAGCGTCGTCCGATCGATGTTCGCCAAACGCGCCGCGCGAGACATGTTCCCCCCCGCGCGCGCCGACAGGCGTGCGAGATACTCGCGCTCGAACTCCGCTATCAACTGATCCTTCGCAGCATGATATGGCTCGTCCATGATCGCGCCCGACATCGTGGAGCGAGCGGGCGATGAATTGCCATCCTCGTACGCCGGAATGTCCTGCGGCTGAATGGGCTGTCCCGGCTCCGCCAGAACGGCCACGTGCTCGATCACGTTCTGCAGCTCACGCACATTCCCGCGCCACTGGCGCGTGCGCAGGAATTCCATGCTGTTCTCCGTGAGCTTGGGAAGCGTGTCCCCGGATTCGCGATGCCGCTCCCAATAGTGCGTCAGGAAGTGGTTCGCGAGAAGCGCGATGTCCTCCTGCCGCTGGCGGAGCGGCGGCAGCTTGATCGGCACCACGCGCAGGCGATAGAACAGATCTTCGCGCAGAATCCCCGCGTTCACCGCCTCCTGCGGATCGCGATTGGTCGCCGAGACGAATCGAACATCGACGGTCGCATCCTGCTGCTCGCTGCCCACGCGCCGCACCACCCCGTCCTGCAAGACGCGCAGAAGCTTCGCCTGAATCGGGTGCGACATCTCCGTGAGCTCGTCCAGAAAGAGAGTGCCGCCGTTGGCGGTCTCGAGCAGCCCCGGCTTGTCGCGATCGGCGCCCGTGAATGCGCCCTTGCGATGACCGAACATCTCGCTCTCGAGGAGTGGCTCGGGGAGCGCAGCGCAGTTGATCGGCACCAGCTTTCGGCTCGCGCGCCGGCTGTGATGATGGATGAACTGTGCGATCACCTCTTTGCCGGTGCCGCTCTCGCCGGTGATCATCACCGAAGCGTCCGTGGGTGCCACCTTGCGCGCGAGCTCCACGGCCTTGCGAAACGCGGGCGCGACGCCGAGCAGCGTGATCTTGTCGCTGTTCCCGTTCTGCTGCACGAGCTGCTGGCGGAGCGCCTTGGTCTCGCGAGTGACCATCACGGCGTGCGACGCGCGGCCGATCAGCACCTGCAGGTGCGTGGCGGAGAACGGTTTGGGAAGATAGTCCCACGCACCCGCGCGCAGCGCCTCGATGCTCGACGACACGCTCGGATTGCCGGTCATCACGACGACGATCGTCTCGCGGTGGGCTTCGAGGGTCGCCTTCAGCACATCGATACCCGAGATGGGCTGCAGATACAGGTCGACCAGCACGATGTCGAACTTCCGGCGGCGTACGATCTCGAGCGCCTCGTCGCCGCGGCCCACGAAGGTGACGTTATAGCCATCCAGCTCGAGAACACTCGCGCAACCCTCACGCAGGGTTCGATCGTCATCTACGACGAGAATGCGAATGTCTGCTTTTACGGCTGCAGGAATCGCCAGCGGATCACGACCGACCCGGGACGATGGCGCGGCCACATCTTCTGATGGGATGGGTACTACGGGGACCGTCATGGTGAGCTCCTCGAACGCGAGCAAGGCGGGAACGACTAGCGACTATCTATATAGATGACCCGGTGCAGCCACGCGTCACATTATGTGCGTGAGTTGTGCCACACACGCCCGCTTCTGTCGAGTCGGCCCCTCGATTTACGGTTTGAGCGATAAAAAATGTTCCATATGCGCGACAGCTTTGTCGCTGCGCGACTACAAAACTGCTTGGCGATCATACTACAGCACATGCGGCACTAACGCCACTGGAATGCGCATAAATGCGACGAGATCGCTACTATTCTAGCAGCTACCGCGATCTCGCCGTGGATTGGTGGGCGTTGGGGCGGCCTAAAGGCCCCCTAAGCTGGGCCTGATATTGCATCCCGGACCTCGAATAGTCGCTGCTCCGAGATTGCGCCGCGCTGGCGCAATTCGAGGCAGTTCACGCATAGTGGCCGCGCGAAACCTTACTCCGCATACTCCTCGATGACCGCACCGCAATTTCCGTCGAATCTGCCAGTTGAGGCACCACGCGACCCGACCGCAGTCGCATACGGACCCAACTATCTGCCCGCATGGGCGCAGCAGTCGGCGCTCGAGGAACCGGGGATTTCGTGGACTCGCTACTTCTCGGCGCTCAAGCGCTATAAGTGGCTCATCTTGTTCGTCGCACTCGCCGGTACTGGAATCGGATACGGCGTCACCCAGTTCATGGCGCCCGCCTACCAGACGCAAGGCACCGTCTGGATATCCGCGGACGTCGCGCGGCAAGGCATGCCGGAGCAGGGCCCGATTCAGGGCGACCCCCTCGTCTCTCCAGGCGCGTGGGCGGATCTGATCAAGAGCTCCGCCATCATGGACAACGTGGTTCGCAAGTACTCGCTGTACCTGTGGCCCAAGCTCGCGCGCGACTCCGCGGTGTTTGCGGGGTTTCAGCCGCGGCCCGGGCTTCGTCCGGGCAACTACGTGCTCACCACGGACGCAAGCAACACGCACTACACCCTCACGACCGGCGAGGGAAAGATCGTGGTCGAGAAGGGCGCAACGGGTGATTCGGTGGGACGGAAGGCGGGATTCGCGTGGAAGCCTGCCGCGAACGTGCTCGGCCCTTCACGCACCATTGCCTTCACGGTCGTCAGCCCGCGCGACATCTCGAGCGGACTCATCTCGCGTGTCGATGTCACGCTGCCCCAGAACAGCCAGTTCATCAAGCTCACGCTCGCCGGAACCAATCCGCAGCGCACAGCGATGATTCTCAACGGGATCATGCGCGAGTTCGTGAATACCGCGGGCGAGCTCAAACGACGCAACCTCACCGAGGAGTCGAAGGCACTCGCCGATCAGCTGGATACCGCGTCGCGCGCGCTGCGCTCCTCCGAAGGCTCGCTCGAGTCGTATCGCAAGAACACGATCACGCTCCCATCCGAAGCGATCATGGCTGCGCCGGCGACCGGCATGGGCGCCGGCGGAGGGACCGGCGGAAGCGATCCCGCGATCGGCAACTACTTCGGACAGAAGGCACAGTACCTCACGGTGCAGCACGACATCGCGGTCCTGCAGGCGATCATGCGTGATCCGAACAACATCACGCCCGACGCGTTCATCGGCATCCCGTCCGCGCAGAGCTCTCTCGCACTGCAGGCCGCCTTGCAGGATCTCAGCAAGCGCGAAGCTGCCCTGCGCGCAGCGCGCGAGACCTACACGGACGAGCACAAGATCGTGCAGGATCTCCGCACGTCCGTGCAGACGATGCGCACCCAGACGCTGCCCCAGGTCATCCAGACGCTGATCTCCGAGCTGCAGACGCGAGGCACCGACCTCAATCGGCAGATGGCGAGTGCGTCCACGGAATTGCAGAACATT
>DATGDQ010000028.1:0-1552 GCA_035310785.1 Gemmatimonadaceae bacterium
TGGGTTCATAGCGGCGGGAGTGTTCACGGTGCTCGTCGCCGGATTCATGGTGATGCGCGCGTTCGGCATCGGTCCCGCGGGGTCGCTGCTCGCGTCGGGGAAGCTGGGCGCGAACGAGCAGTTGCTCGTCGCCGATTTCGATGCGCCGGGTGCCGACACGTCGCTCGGAAGCGCCGTCACCGAAGCGGTCCGCACAGATCTCGCGCAATCGTCCGTGGTGTCCGTGATGCCCGCGAGCGCCGTCGGCGCGGCGCTTCAGCGAATGCAGCACTCCCGCGGCTCGCGGCTCGATCTCGCGTTGGCGCGCGAGGTGGCGCAGCGTGAGGGCGTGAAAGCCGTTGTGGACGGCAGTGTGCGTCAGCTCGGCGGTGGCTTTCTCGTCGGGATGCGACTCGTGGCCGCCGAAAGTGGCGACGAGCTCGCGTCGTTCCACGAGACGATCGATGGCCCGAAGGAGCTCATTCCCGCCGTCGACAAGCTCACACGCAAGCTGCGCGGCAAAATCGGCGAGTCACTCAAGTCCGTGCGCGCGAATCCCGCGCTCGAGCAGGTGACGACGCCATCACTCGAGGCGTTGAAGAAGTACGCTGCCGGCGCGCGCGCGGCTGATGGGGAGAGCGACTATTCGAAGGCCATTGGATTGCTGACGGACGCTGTGAGGCTCGACACCTCGTTTGCGATGGCGTACCGCAAGCTCGGTGTGGCGCTCCGCAACGACGGCAGGTCACGCGAGCAATCCGACTCGGCGTTCGCACGTGCCTATGAGAACCGCGACCGCCTCACCGAGCGAGAGCGATATCTGGCGATCGGGTCGTATTATCAGCAAGGACCCGGACGGGACAGGGAGAAAGCCATTGCGGCGGGAGAAGCGCTGATCGAGCGCGACTCGATGGATCGCATTGCGCTCAACAATCTCGCGCTCGCACTGTCGTCTCGGCGCGAGTTCGCGCGCGCGGAGACGCTGTTTCGTCGCTCGGTCTACTCGAGCTCCCCCGGTGTGCAGGAAAACAGCAATCTGATAAGCGCACAACTCGCCAGGAACGAGATTGTGCAGGCAGAGTCGACGCTGAAATTCGCGCAGGCTCGATTTCCCGGAGCGGCGGAGATCTCGACCCTCGACGCTGCCATCCAGTATTCACGGGGGAGGGTCGATTCGGCCGAGCGTAGTCTGTCGCACTTGCGCACGGCGAGTCCCGATCCTGGGATTCGCACGTGGGCGACCGATCAACTCGGGTTCCTCGAGATGCTGCATGGCCGCCTCACGGCGAGCATGCGCGATTGGAATGACGCCGCGGCGCAGAATGTTGCGCGCGGTGCTCCCAATGATCCACTGGCGGGCACACTCGACTCCGCGTGGGTCGAAAGCTGGTTTCGCGAGAATTCCGCGCGCGGCGTTCAGATTCTCGACGCGGCGCTCGCGCGTACGCCGCTGCGTTCACTCAAGGAATACGAGCGGCCGTACCTGCGGATCGCCTCGGTGTACGCGCTCGCGGGTCGTCCCGACCGTGCGCGAGCCGTGCTCGGGCAGTACGCCACCGAGGTGAAGGACTCG
>DATGDQ010000029.1:0-5264 GCA_035310785.1 Gemmatimonadaceae bacterium
GAATTGACAAGCTCGTTGTGCCGTCATAACTTACGTCACTATACATGATACGAAGCATGACGGGCTTCGGGGCCGCATCCGGCCCAATCGGATCGCAGCAGGTGACGCTCGAGCTGCGAACGGTGAACCACCGCTTCTTCAATCCCAGCATCAAGCTTCCGAGCGCGCTCTCCCAGTGGGAGGGCGAGCTGCGAGAGCTGTTGCGCAAGAGCGTCGCCCGCGGGCACGTGACCGCCACCGCGCGTATCGAGCGATCCGCCAGCGACGTTCAAACGATCGACGAGCACAAGGTCGCGCGTTACGCAGAGCTACTGAGGGGGCTCCAGCTTCGGTATGGGATCGACGGCCCGGTCGACATGGCGACGATCCTGCGCTTTCCCGACGTCCTCGCGAGCGGCCAGGATCCGGAGACCTCGGGTTCGACCGCCGATGTGCAGGCGCTCGCCACGGAGGCATTGGCTGCCCTGACGCGAATGCGAGAGATCGAAGGCGCGCGCCTCGCAGCGCTGCTCGAGCAGCGGATAGAGGTGGTGGAGGAGGCGCTGACCCGGATCGCGAGGCGGGCGCCCGAGCGACTGATCGCCGAGCGCGAACGATTGACGAAGGCGGTGCGGGAGCTGACGCAAGGTGTGGATCTGGATCAACAGCGACTCGCGCAGGAGATCGCCCTGCTTGCGGACCGGCTCGATGTCAGCGAAGAGGTGGATCGCTTTCGGTCGCACGTTTCGGCGTTTCGCGAGACGCTCAGGAGTGGTAAGAAGGAGCCCGTGGGAAAGCGGCTGGGCTTTCTGCTGCAGGAGATGCTGCGCGAGGCGAACACCACGGGCAGCAAGTCGAGGGATGCCGCGATGCTGCACGATGTCGTGGCGGTAAAGGAGGAGCTGGAGCGGATCGCGGAGCAGGTGGAGAACATCGAATGAAGATGTTCCCCGTCATCCTCTCGGCGCCCTCCGGTGGGGGAAAGACCACCATCGCGCGGCGGCTGCTCGAGTTGCGGAGCGACGTGGGGTATTCGGTGTCGTGCACGACGCGGCCACCGCGTGGAGATGAAGTCGAGGCGCAGGACTATTACTTTTTGTCCACGAGCGAGTTTCTCGCGCGGCAGCAGCGCGGCGAGTTCGCCGAGTGGGCGACCGTGCACGGGAATCTGTACGGCACGTTGCGCTCGGAAGTCGAGCGCGTGTTGAAGATGGGCCAGCACGTCATCATGGACATCGACGTCCAGGGTGCGATGCAGTTCCGGAGCGCCTTCCCGGAATCGGTGCTGGTGTACGTGCTGCCCCCGTCGGGCGAGATCTTGCTGGACCGCTTGCGGGGGCGGGGAACGGAAACGCGCGAAACGCTCAAGAACCGGCTCGAGAGCGCGCTCGTGGAGCTGCAGGCGGTGCAACGATATCAGTACGTAGTCGTGAACGACGATCAGGACCGGGCGGCGGCGAGCGTGTCGCAGATCATCGATGCGGAAGGACTGCGACGCGAGCGGCTGCTGAACGTGGAACGGGATGTTCGCTCGATCATCGAGCGATTGGAGTTGGAGCTGGACAATCACAGCGAGGAGCACTGATGCAGGTTTTCACACCGATCGAGGTCGCGAAGCATGCGGCCAACAAGTACCTGGGCGTTCTCGTCGCGGCGAAGTACGCCCGCATTCTCAACGAGTTTCCGCGCATGAGCGCGGACATTCACGAGAAGAAGCTCACGACGCGTGCGCTCGAGGAGCTCACGAGCGACGAGTCGATCAAGTATCACGTCGTCCCCAGGCGCGGCCGCTAACAGCGGCGCTCCCGTGAGACCGTTCGAAGGCCGCCGCATCCTGCTGGGCGTCACGGGCGGGATCGCGAGCTACAAGTCGGCGTGGCTCGCGCGCCTCCTCTCGCAGGAGGGCGCGGCCGTCGATGTGGTCATGACGCGCGCCGCCACGGACTTCATCGCGCCACTCACGTTCGAGGCACTCACCGGGCGCCCCGTGCACACGGCGCTCATCGAGCAGGGCCACGCGCTCGATCACATCAGGCTCGCCCGCTCGGCGCACGCCGTGGTGGTCGCACCCGCAACCGCGGATTTCTGCGCGCGCGCAGCGCACGGTCGCGCGGACGATCTGCTCGCGGCCATTCTGCTCGCGACGGAAGCGCGCGTGCTCCTCGTACCCGCGATGAACGACCGCATGTGGGCGCATCCGCAAACGCAGAACAACGCGGCGCACCTGCGAGAGATCGGCTACGCTGTGCTCAACCCCGAGATCGGAGCACTCGCCGCCGGCGAGGGAAGCGGCGAGGGACGCATGCCCGAGCCGGAGACGATCCTCGCCCACGTGGCCCGGCTGCTCGACGATGCATCCTTCGCGGGACGCAATGTCGTCGTGACCGCGGGGCCCACACGTGAGCACGTGGATCCCGTGCGCGTGCTCTCGAATCGCAGCAGCGGGCGCATGGGCGTTGCGCTCGCGGCGGCTGCGTGGCGACGTGGCGCGAACGTGACGCTCATTGCCGGCCCGCTCGAGGTGCCGCTGCCGGTTGGCCCGAAGGTCGTGCGCGTGGAGTCCACGGAGGAGATGTCGAACGCGGTGAATGCCGCAGCGGCAACGGCCGATGTGCTCGTGATGGCGGCGGCGCCGGCGGACTTCCGCGCGCGCACGGTAGCGGGCGCAAAGCTCAAGAAGGGAAGCGCCATGCCCTCGATCGAGCTCGCACCCACTGTGGACATTCTGCGCGAGAGTGCCGCGCACATGCGCGCGGGAGCGGTGCGCGTGGGCTTTGCGCTCGAGACGAACGACGGCGTCGCGAACGCACGCCAGAAGCTCGAGTCGAAGGCGCTCGACCTGATCGTGCTCAACGATGCGCTGGAGCCCGATGCCGGCATTGGCGTCGAGACCAATCGCGTGACCATCATCTCGCGCGACGGTGGCGAGGAGGAAATCCCGCTGATGCTCAAGCGGGAGATTGCGGACATCATTCTCGACCGCGTGCTTCTTCACGTGGCGGCGCATTCCCGGTGAAGGCAGAGGACCTCCTCAGACGCTATCTCGAGCAGCGGCGTGAGATGGGTGAGACGGAGCTGGTGCTCGATGGCCTCTCCGTGGATGAGGTCATGAAGCTCGTGGGCATGAAGCGCCGGAAGGGCGCCCCCGTGGAGCGCGCCAGACCTCTCGTGGCGGAGACGGAGGGACAGAGCTCGGTCGGCGAGCCCGCGTCGGCAGGATGGCGCGAGGCGCTGCGTGCCAGCGGTGTGGCGTCCGAGCCGTCGCGCGCGAGCGCCCCCGAGCCCGTGCGCGCGGACGACGCGGCCCCACCTCGCCCGGCACGCTCCGCCCCCTTCGCCGAGCAGGTCGCGGCGGAGCCGGAACCAGAAGCGCCCCCGCTGATCCCTGCCGCGCCCGGACTCGTCGTGGGGTCCGCAGAGCTGGAGCTCGTGCCGGGAGAGATCGGCGCGGCCGTCGATCTCGATTCGCTCGCGCATCTCATTCGCCGCTGCACACGCTGCGATCTGTACAAGACCGCGACCAATGCAGTGCCCGGCGAGGGCAACCCGCATGCGGACTTCATGTGTCTCGGTGAGGCTCCGGGCGCTCAGGAGGACGCCACCGGTCGCCCCTTTTACGGCCAGGCCGGCCAGCTACTGACGAAGATTCTTCAGGCGGTTAACTTGTCGCGGGAAGAGGTGTTCATCCTCAACGTCCTGAAACATCGGCCGCCGGGGAACCGCAACCCGCTTCCGGGGGAGGTGAGCGCGTGTCGCCCCTATCTCGTCCGACAAGTAGAGCTCGTGGCTCCGAAAGTCATTCTCGCCCTCGGCACCTTCGCCGCCCAGTCGCTGCTCGAGACCAAGCTGTCGATCGGTAAGCTGCGTGGCTCGGTACACCGCTATCACGGCATTCCCGTGATCGTCACCTATCATCCGGCCGCGCTGCTCCGCAATCCGGCGTGGAAGCGGCCAACATGGGAAGATGTCCAGCTCGCTCGAAGAATCCTCGACAGCGCAAGCGCGTGATCCCTTTCGCGACCGCACCGCTCCCCGAGCTCCCGAGGCCGAGCAGGCGGTGATCGCGGCGATGCTCATGGACACGGATGCGATTCTCCGTGCCAGTGAGCATGTCGACGACACGATGTTCTACGACGAGCGCCATCGCCGGATCTTCCGCGCGATGATCGCCATCTCGCAGCGCAGCGAGGTCGTGGACCCCGTCACGCTCGCCAATGAGCTGAATCGTCGCGGCGAGCTCGATGCATCCGGCGGGAAGGAGTACATCGGAGAGCTCATCGACGCCGTGCCAACGGCAGCCAACGTCGAGTATCACGCGAGGATCGTGAAAGAGAAGGCGCTCATGCGCCGGCTCATCGAGACATCCACGACGATCATCTCCGAGGCGTTCCAGGGTCGCGCGACGGCGGAAGAGCTGCTCGATGACGCGGAGCAGAAGATCTTCCAGGTGAGCCAGCAGCGCGGGCTGCAGGGCTTCACGCGCGTGAAGGAGCTGATGTGGCCGACGATGGAGCGCATCGAGGCGCTGCAGCGCGGTGGCAAGACCATCACCGGCGTCGCCAGCGGATTCACCGATCTCGACGAGCTGACGTCGGGCTTTCAGCCCTCCGATCTCGTGATCGTCGCCGCGCGCCCATCCATGGGGAAGACCGCGCTCGTGCTCAACATCGCGCAGTACGCCGCCATTGAAAAGAACGTCCCCGTTGCCGTCTTCTCACTCGAAATGAGCAAGGAGTCGCTCGTGCAGCGAATGCTCACCGCCGAGGGCCGCGTGGATGCGCAGAAGATGCGCAAGGGGCTGCTCCGTGATGAGGACTATTCGCGCCTCGCGCGCGCAGCGGGGATTCTGAGCGGCGCGCCGATCTGGATCGACGACTCCGCGGGCATCACGCTGCTCGAGATTCGCTCCAAGGCGCGACGGCTCAAGGCCGACCAGGACATCGGCATGGTGGTGATCGACTATCTGCAGCTCATTCAGGGGCCCGCGAGCTCGGAGAGTCGCCAGCAGGAGATCAGCCAGATCTCGCGATCACTCAAGGCACTCGCGAAGGAGCTCGCCGTGCCCGTCGTTGCGCTCTCGCAGCTCTCACGCGCGCCCGAGCAGCGCGCGGGCGACCATCGCCCGCAGCTCTCCGATCTCCGCGAGTCGGGCGCCATCGAGCAGGATGCCGATCTCGTGATGTTCATCTACCGGCAGGAGGTGTACGACGGTCCGGCGGACAAGGATGGCAACTCGCTCGAGGGTCGCGCCGAGGTGATCATCGGCAAGCAGCGCAACGGACCGA
>DATGDQ010000030.1:0-16009 GCA_035310785.1 Gemmatimonadaceae bacterium
GCACTCACCTCGCATGGTGAAACTGAGCTCCTCTCGCTCGTCAAGGAGCTCGTGGCGGCGCAGCTCGTCACCGAAGAGTCCGCCGATCGGTTTGCGTTTCGCCACGCGCTCACACGAGAGGCCATTCGTACGCGCCTCTTCGCGCGTGAGCGGGTGGCCTTGCATCGAGCGATCGCCACGGCGCTCGAGCGGCAGTCGGCTGATTCGGCGCAGGAGGCGGCCGAGGCGCTCGCCTACCACACCTTCGAAGCGGGCGATTGGGAATCCGCGCTTCGCTACGCGCGCGCCGCCGCCGCCCACGCGCTCGCGCTCGGCGCAGCGCGCGAGGCGCTGCAGCAGCTCGAGCGCGCAGTCACCGCAACACAGAAGCTGGGGCGGCGTCCCGACTCCGCGCTCCTGATCGCCCGCGGCCGCGCGCAGGAGACGATCGGCGCGTTCGCGAACGCAAACGATGACTTCGTGGGCGCGCTCGAAGCGGCTCGCGCGGAAGGGAATCGCCAGACGGAGTGGGAGGCGCTGCTGGCCCTCGGAATGCTCTGGGCGGCGCGAGACTACGAACGAGCCGGTCGCTACCGCCGCGAGGCGCTAGAGGTGGCGCGCTCGATCGGCGAGCCTACGCTCATCGCGCGCAGCCTCAATCGAGTTGGCAACTGGCACATCAATCGTGAGGATCCGCTCTCGGGCATCCCGTATCACCACGAGGCGCTGGCGATGTTCGAGCGCGCGAACGACGGGCGTGGCGTCGCGGAAACCGTCGACCTGCTCGCGATGGCGAACCACATGGCCGGCGTGCAGGACACTGCCGTCGAGCTCTACGAGCGGTCGGTGGCGCTCTTTACCGCGCTCGGTGATCGCCGCGGTCTCGCGAACGCTTTCTCGGTCCTCGCGGTGTGCGGACCGAGTCATCATGCATCGGCGGGCCCCGTGTGCGCGACCGCCCACATCGCGGACTTGTTGTCGAGCGAGCGAGCGGTGCACCTGGCGACCGAAATCGGCTGGCGCGCCGGAATGGCATTCTCGCGTTATCTCCTCGCGGACTGCCTCGCCTGGCGCGGAGATTACGATCGCGCGCTGCGCCGCGCACGCGAGTCACTCGCCATCGCCGAGGACATGGAGCATCTGGAGTGGCAGTGCGGAGCGCGCCGCGTCCTCGGTGTGATCGCGCTCGATCTGCACGCCCTGCCGGATGCGCTGGCGCACCTCGAAGCAGCGTACGACATCGCCCGGCGGCTCGGGTCGGCGACATGGATTCGCTGGACCGCAGCGCTGTTCGCCGTCGCACTTGCCCGCGCCCATCGGCCCGACGATGCGAGCGCGGTGCTCGACGAGGTCGACAGGATCGTGCGCGGATCCGCCGCGAACGCGGATGGGAGAGCCTCTCGCACGCTGGGGGAGCGTCATCTCGCACTCGCGCGTGCCGAGATCGCGCTCGCCGCGCACGCGCCAGCCCAGGCGCTGGCCTTGCTCGATGAGTTCGACGCCTCGCGTACGCCGCGCGCCGCGATGCTTCGCGCCCAGGCGCTCGCGGCGCTCCAGCGATGGAGCGAAGCGAACGAGTGGTTGGGCACCGCCCAGTCCGAGGCGCGCGCGCAGCAGGCGCGCCCACTGCTCTGGCGCATTGCCGCTGCCCGAGGAGCCATGGAGCTCGCGCAGCGCCATCGGCTCGCGGCACGCCAGTCATTCGACGCCGCCCGATCGGCGGCCGCCGAGCTCGTGGCGTCGCTCGACGAGCCGGCGCTTGTCTCGGCGTTCCACTCACACGTCGACATCGTGGCTCCGCCACCGGCGGAACGCACGCCGGGGCAGGCGGCGAAGGCTGCCTACGGTGGGCTCACCCGGCGCGAGCGAGACACGGCGGCACTGGTTGCGCAGGGGAAATCCAACCGCCTGATCGCGCGATCCCTGGGTATCAGCGAGCGGACGGTAGAGGGGTACGTCGCCGCGGCATTGTCGAAGCTCGGCTTCGCGTCGCGCTCACAAATCGCCGTGTGGGCCGCCGAGCAGGGTCTCGCCGCGCCAGAGCCCGGAGCGGGTCGGATGCGACGGTAGAGAGGTCCGATTGTCCCGTACCTCGCGCCAAATTCCCCGTACTTGCCACGGAGACGCATCGATCCTCCGATCGCATCCTGCTCGTGCGCACCGCCGTATAACGCAGGCGGATGTTCGAGACTGACCACACACGGAGAGAACGATGATGAGACTCACGACTTTCGCGGCGCTGCTGCTCACCAGCACGTTGGCCGCGACCGCGACGCATGCCACGCTCGCGCAGGCCGCATCCGACCCGGAGATCAAATGGGGACCGGCGCCAGCCGTCTTCCCAGCCGGCGCGCAGATGGCGGTGATGCAGGGTGACCCGGGCGGCACCGGACTGTTCACCGTACGACTGCGCCTCCCGAACGGGTACAAGATCCCGCCGCACACGCACCCGACGGATGAGCACGTGACCGTCATCAGCGGCACCTTCTCGGTCGGGATGGGGAAGACGTTCGACGCGAGCAAGATGATGGCGCTGAAGGCCGGCGGCTTCGTGACGGCGCCGGCGAACGAAGCACACTACGCGGTCGCGAGTGGTGCGACGGTGGTGCAGGTTCATGCGATGGGACCGTTCGCGATGACCTACGTCAATCCCGCGGACACACCGAAAGCGTCCACCGGACGCTGACTTTTGCGGGCCGGCGCGCAGACATTTGCGCGCCGGTCCATTCCACCTCAGAATCAAATTGCACATGCTGAAGCCGACCTCTTTCCCCAACGCTCCGTCGCCGGTCACAGACCTGGCGTGGGACGGAGATCGCGCCCGTGCCTTCGGCGCGGAGGTCGTGTCGCTCTGGGGCGAGCTGCTGGACCGCCTCGCGACGCTCCCGGTCGGTGGCAGGGCCAGCGCGGCGGAGGTGCGCGCGGCGGTCACGCGCGAGGTGCCGGACGAGCCGCTCTCTCTCGATGCGCTCGTCGAGACGCTTCGCACGATTGCTTTCGAGCATTCGACGTATACCGGTCACCCTGGCTTCATGGCGTACGTCAGCGGTGCCGGCACGGTGCCGGGTGCGGCCGCGGATCTCCTGGCGGCAGCGCTCAACCAGAACGTCGGAGGTTATCGGCTGTCCCCGGCGGCGACCGAGATCGAGCTGCACCTCGGTCGGTGGTTCGCAAGTCGACTCGGGCTGCCGCAGACCGCGGGCGGGTACGTGACATCGGGCGGCGCGATGGCCGCCTTCGTCGCGCTGAAGGCGGCGCGCGACGCAAAGGCCGGCTGGTCGATTCGCGAGCTCGGCACACGCGCTGGCCCGCCGCTCACACTTTATGCCTCCGCGCAGGTTCACGACGTACACACGCGCGCGGCCGACATGCTCGGCCTGGGACGAGACGCGGTGCGCTCGATCGTATGCGACGATGCGCTCCGCATGCGTCCCGATGCGCTGGCGTCTGCCATCGCGCGCGATCTGCGGAATGGCCACAAGCCCATTGCCGTCATCGCTACCGCCGGGACCGTGTCGACCGGCGCGATCGATCCACTGGAGGCGATTGCCGACATCTGCGCCGCGCATGGCTTATGGATGCACGTCGACGGCGCATATGGCGGCATCGCGGCGCTCACCGATGCGCTGCGCCCGCTCTTTCGCGGCATCGAGCGCGCGGACTCGGTGGCGCTCGATCCGCACAAGTGGCTCTACACGCCACAGTCGGGCGGCGCCATAGTCGTGCGCGATCTGAGGTCGCTCGCGGACGCGTTCGCGATCGAGCCGAGCTACGTGCACGAGGACAAGGCGCTCACGAATCGCGGTGTCGATCTCTACGCGCTCGGCCCGCAGTTCTCGCGCGGATTCCACGCGCTCAAGATCTGGGTCTCGCTGCTCGCGCACGGATGGGCGGCGTACGAGCGACGCATCGCGCACGATGTCGAGATCGCGCGTTATCTCTACCACCGGGCGGCGGCGAATCCATTGCTCGAGACGATCGGTCCGGAGCCCACGCTCTCGATCGCCTGCTTCCGCTACGTGCCGCGCGAGCTGCGCGGCGATCCCTCGGCCGAGCCGTACTTGAACCAGCTCAACGAGCGTCTCATGGCTGAGTTACAGCTCGGCGGGCGAGTATACCCATCGAACGCCGTCGTGGACGGGCGGTTCGTGCTCCGCGCCTGCATCGTCAACTTCCGCACGGAAGCCGTCGACATCGATGCGCTGATCGCGCAGACGCTCGAGATCGGCGCGTCGCTCCACGAGCGGTGAGCGGATCAGCGAACGCCGGCGAAGAGGTCCGCCTCGCGCGTGCGACCGCCGTTCACTCGACTGAAGACACGGTAGAACGACTCCGATCCCCACAGGGCCTCATGCTCGTCCGGCGTCAGCTCGCAGAGCCGTCCGTAAATGGCGAGCTGCGTCGCATGGCAGTTGACGGCGTGCCACACCGTGCGCCACTGATCTCGCGCGTCGATCGTCGCCGACACGGCCCACGCCGGCCACGCTACCGCCGAACGCTCCTCGCCGTCGACGCGACTCGTGAGTCGCTTGAACGCCGACTGATACACTGCCCACCGACGCTCGTCGGTCACGAAGTAGTAGAACTTGGACACGCAATGCGGCGCGAGGTCGTTCGGGAATGCGGGATCGGCGGCGGCGAGCACTGCTGCCGTGGCGAATTGGCTGATCGCCACGTGATCGGGGTGACCGTAGGCGCCGAATGGATCGAAGGTGACCACGACCTGCGGGCACACGCGCCGGAGCTGCGCGACGATGCGGCCGACGGCTTCATGTGGGTCCGCGCGATCGAGCTCGCCGTCCAGGTAGTCGAGGAGCGCGACGTCGCGCACGCCGAGCACCTGCGCGGCGGCTCGCAGCTCCGCCTCGCGCACGCGCCCCACTTCGGCGTCGCTCGGGCGATCATCATTCGTGAAATAGCGCCCGCGCTCGCCGCGGGTCGCGGTGACGAGATAGGTTTCGACGCCGCGCGCGGCGTACGTGGCCATCAGCCCCCCGACGCCGAGCGACTCGTCGTCGGGATGCGCAAGGACTGCCATCAGCCGCCGTGGTCGGCTCGCCGAGCTCTCTGTTCCTGTCACGATTCTCCTCCCGGTATGCGGGCCTCGACGGCGCGCACCGTAGGATGCCGAATCGTGAGCAACACGACTCCGTGGAGAACACGGGGAACTACACTCCGAGTACGGTGCCGTTGGAGCAATGCGCGTCGGAACCCGTACACGAGTCGAATTTCTCCGTACTTGCCACGGAGTCCCGTCGAGCGATCATGCGCATCCTGAGCGCGTGAACCACGCCGTCCGCTTCGTCGACCTCGCACATCCCTACACGGAGACAACATTATGTCGCCCACCGCTCAATCGACTGCCACCCCTTCGACCGCACCGTCCCCCTCATCGACTGGCGAACGTCGCCGTGCCGCGGCACTCGCGGATCGACTCGAGCAGGGCGCGCGCTCACTCATCGCACTCGCCGAGGAGATCACGGATGCCGAATGGCAGAAGCGGATCCCCAAAGACGGCCGCAAGGTCGGCGTCGTCGTGCACCACGTTGCCAACATGTACCCGCTCGAGATCCAGCTCGCGCAGGCGCTCGCCGAAGGCAAGCCGATCGAGGGAGTGACGTGGGACGACGTGCACGCGCTGAACGGGAAGCACGCGTCCGACAACGATCAGGTGACGCGCTCGGAAGCCATTGCGCTCTTGCGGACCAACAGCGCGTCGGCGGCCGCCGCCGTGCGCGGCCTCTCCGATGAGCAGCTCGATCGCGCGGCACCGGTCTCGCTCAACGCCAACGCTCCGCTCACCTGCCAGTTCTTCATCGAGGACCACGCGCTACGCCACAGCTATCACCATCTCGCCCGCATCCGCTCGGCGCTCGGCCGCTAGCGGCACAGTCGAGCTGTCGAGCAACGTCCCGAGTATCCGCACGGATGCTCGGGACGCGTGTCTTGTAAGCCGGTCGTCCCGGCGCACGGGTGGGGGCGACTCGAATCAGGATTGGTGGACGAGCTTCATCTCGTTGGTGGGCTCGAAGCCCAGCGTCTCGTAGAGCGGGCGGCCGTCATCAGACGCATGGAGCAGTACGCGCGGGACGTGGTGTTCGCGCGTGTAGTCGAGCACGTGCCGCATGAGGAGCCTGGCGAGCCCGCGACGGCGCCAGTCGGGTTCCGTGTAGACGTTGGCGATGAGTCCCTCACGTCCCTGGATGACGCCGGTCGGTGTCGGACGTGGAAGCATCGGACGCAGCCAGAGTCCGGCCCCTGCGACCACTCGCGCCGGCGCGGAGGTGGTGACGGCGAGCCAGGCGATGTATTCGCCTGACGCCACCACCTCTCGAAAGAACGTTTCCGACGCGCGCGTGAGCTCCCGCTCGTTGTGCTCCGTGAGCTGTCCCATGTCGCGGAACATCTCGGCGCGATGATGCGCGAGTGTGGCAATATCGGCGAGGGTGGCGGTCCTCACACGGATTTCAAGATCGAGGATTCGTCCAGTCATTGTCGGAGTGCGTCGACTTTATGCTCACCGTAAGTTGTGTGTCGGCAGGTGATGTCTCTTGATCCGACACTATTCCTCACAAAGCTACC
Organism: Gemmatimonadaceae bacterium; assembly: GCA_035310785.1. Classification (GTDB taxonomy): domain Bacteria; phylum Gemmatimonadota; class Gemmatimonadetes; order Gemmatimonadales; family Gemmatimonadaceae; genus FEN-1250. The sequence goes on from DATGDQ010000030.1 coordinate 6,562, forward strand.
AGAATGCGAGTTCTCCTCCAGCGCGTCTCCCGCGCCGAGGTCCGAGTGGACGGGCGCGTCGTCGGCAGGATCGGCATCGGCTACTGTCTGCTCGTTGGGTTCACGCAAACGGACACCGAGCCGCAGCTCGCCTGGATGGCGGACAAGATCGCCGGGCTTCGCATCCTCGCAGACGATGCCGGCAAGATGAATCGCTCGCTCACCGATGTGGGCGGCGCGGTGCTGGTCATCTCGCAATTCACGCTTTACGGCGATGCGTCTGCCGGGCGGCGGCCGAGCTTTCTCGATGCCGCACCCGGTCCGATCGCCGAACCTCTGTATGAGAAGTTCCTCGCGATGCTTCGGGAGCGCGGGTGCGTGGTCGAGACGGGAGTGTTCGGTGCGATGAGCGAGGTCGAGCTCGTGAACGATGGCCCGACTACCATCTGGCTCGAGCGATGAGCACTGCGCGCGTGATCCTCGCCTCCGCATCTCCGCGGCGGCGCGAGCTGCTCTCGCTGGTCGGCATTCCGCACGTCGTCGAGCCCGCCGACATCGACGAGTCGTATCGCGATGGGGAGGAGGCTCCGCAGCACGCCGAGCGACTCGCGCGCGAGAAGGCGGCGACGATCGCCGCACGGCATCCCGACGCGGTCGTCATTGCGGCCGACACCATTGTGCTCATTGATGGTCTCGTGCTTGGTAAGCCAAGTGACGATGCCGATGCCGAGCGCATGCTCGCCATGCTGGGCGGACAGACGCACGTGGTGCTCACGGCCGTCGCGGTGGCGTACCGCGGGGAGCTGCGCTCCGGTGTCGAGTCCGTGCGCGTCACCTTTCGCTCGCTCACACGCGAGCGCATCCGCGGATACATCGCGACCGGCGAGCCCATGGACAAGGCGGGATCGTACGGCATTCAGGGGTACGGCGCGACGCTCGTGGAGCGCATCGACGGAGACTACTTCGCCGTCATGGGTCTCGCCCTTGCACGCATGACCGATCTGCTCGCGGAGCTGGGCGTGCGCTACGACTTCGGCCCGCTCTCGGTCCGGCCGCTGGCGTAGCGCTCCCTCCATATCGCGACCTTCTCGAGCACGTCCGCGACCGTGATCGTCTGCATCCGGTCCATGCGCCGGTCCGTTGCCAGCCGCGCGCCCTTCCACATGTTGCCGTACGCGTTGACGACGAGCTCCTGATTCGCTCGGTAAGGGCCGGTACGAAGCGGGTTGCTGAACCCCAGCAGCGAGATCACGGGGCGACCGAGCGCGACGGCCATGTGCAAAGGACCGGTATCGAGAGAGATCACGAGCGCGCTCGCGTCGAGAATCGAGACGAGTCGCCGCAGTCCACTGTTGAGAGCCGATACGGGCTTGTGCCGTGTGCGCTCGAGGATCACTCGCTCCGTTGCCTCCTCGCGGAGCGAGCGCCCACCCACGAGCACCGGCTGCAATCCAAAGCGTCCGCTCAGTGCATCCGCGAGCTCGCCCCAGCGCTCCGCGATCCAGTCCTTTTGCGGGCGACTCGTCCCTATGACGAGTGACACGATCGGCCGGTCGAACCGCCGCGTGAACTCACGCTGCCACTCGCGCTCGTTGTCCCATGGTCCGATGCGCCACACCACCGGCTCGGGCTCCATGCCGAGCGCGTTGACGAACTCGAGATATTCGTCCTGAATGTGCTGCGGCTCGTGATGCGGAAGTCTTCTGTTGGTGAACAGCCAGTTCGCATCGCGCGCGCGTGCGCGATCGTAGCCGAGCTTGAGCGGCGCGGGCGTGATCGCGGTGAGAATGCCGGCTTTGAGATAGTCCTGCAGTCCGAGCACGACATCGAATTGGCGGTTGCGAAACGCGTCGCGCACGTCAAGGAACGCGCGCCACCCGCGAGAGCGGTCGAAGCGTACGATCTCGTCCACTGCCGGATGCGCGTCCACGAGGGCGGCCGGCCCCGGCTGCAACACCCACGTGATCTGCGACTGCGGATCTGCGCGCTTGATCGCGTTGACGACGGGGAGCACGTGTACGGCATCGCCGACGGCGCTGAGCATGACGATGCAATAGCGGCGGCCGACGCTGTGGGATGGAGACGGCACGAGCGGGAATGTAGTGGCAGGGACGCGCGGTGCGCGGTGCACCGAGCTCACCCGCAATGTATATTTCCCGCCGTCTCCGGCAACGTGAATGCCTCCCCGTATCGACCGCATCCTCCTCATTCAGTTGCGCAGGCTGGGCGATGTCGTACTCTCCACGGCGCTGCTCGATGATCTCCATCGTGCGCTCCCTGACGCGAGGATCGACATGCTGGTGGGCAGGCACGCGGCACCACTCGTTGCGGGTCACCCGCTGATCAGGAGCAGAATCATTCTCGAGGACCGCGGCACGCTGGGAACGGCGCGACTGATTCGCGAGACGAGCTACGACGCGGTCATCGACGTGCAAGGGAGCATGCGCACGGCGATGATCACGCGTGCCTCGGGCGCGCCGCTCCGCGTGGGCTGGAAGGTGCGCGCGGCGCCGCTCGCGTACACACACGCGCTCGCGCGGGGCGGTGCCCCGGAGTATGTCGTGCGAAGACGCCGTCGACTCCTCGAGCTCGCGGGCATTCCGGTTGGCGAATCACTTCCGCGCATCACGCTCACTGCGCACGAGCGGCTGCAGGGCGAGGCGGATCTTCGCTCGGCAGGCGCTCCGCCTGCGGGACATCGCGTCGCGTTCGCGCTCGTCACGAGCAGTCCCGCGCGCGATTGGCCGGTCGAGCGGTTCGCGACGCTCGCCAACGCTCTGCTCGATCGAGGCATCGCTGCGAGCGTCCTCACCACCGGCACCCCACACGCGATCGTGGGTCGGATGCGCGCGCTCTGTCCCCGCGCGATCCTCGTCTCGGCGCTCGACGATGATCGTGATCGCGAAATGCGCCGCTTCCTCGGCGTGCTCTCGTGTTGCGACGTCCTCCTTTCGGGTGATACCGGACCTGCGCACATGGCGGATGCGCTCGGCGTCCCACGCGTGACGCTCTACGGGCCGACGACTCCCGACAACTATGCGCCGGGTCTCGCCACGACGGTCGCGCTGCGCACGCCAGGGCCGGCTGTGCGCATTCGCGATGAACAGCGCATGCATCGCGAAGGACACGACTTCTTTTCCGGAGTGACCGTGGACATGGTGATGGAGGCGATCGTCGCACTTCTCGAAATCGCGCCGGCACGCGCAGCTGCAGGCGGTGCGCATGCCGTCTGATTCGATCGGTGCGCTGATAGCGGAGCTCGCGCGCACCAACGTCGAGCTCTGGCACGAGGAGGACAAGGCGCGCGCGGGAGATGATCATCAGATCGCGGCGGCCAAGCGCAACATCGACAAGCTCAATCAGCGTCGCAACGACCTGATCGAGCGCATCGATGACGAGGTGCTGCGCACCGTGCGCGCCAGCGGCAGCGGAGACGCATCCGGTGGCTGAAACGGTCGGGTGGCTCGCGGACAAGCTCAGCATCGTCGAGCTCAAGCGCTATCACATGCGCGAGCAGATGGAGCGCCCAGACGCGGCGGCCGACTTCCGCGAGCAGTGCGGCAACAAGCTCGAGGTGCTCACACGCCAGCGCGATGATCTGGCCGAGGAGCTTGCGACGCTTCTTGCGGACATCGCCTCGGGGCGAGTCGTTCCGCGCGTGTACCGCCAGTTCAAGATGTACAACGATCCCGCGTATCGCGTGAAGCGCGATCAGGGCAAGGCGTGACGAGCGCTGTCAGGCCGCTCACCGTTCTCTATCTGGACATCAACACAGAGTGGCGAGGTGGGCAGCGACAGCTACTCTGGATGGGGGAAGGACTCCGCCGGCACGGCGGACGCCCCATCTTCGCGCTGCGCACCGGCGTTCCGCTCGCCGAGCGAGCGCGCGCATCCGGCATCGAGGTGATCGCGATCGATCCGTTGATCGCCGAGTGGGGACCATGGACCGTGTTGCGCCTTCGTCGCGTGATCAGGCGCGAGAAGATTGCGATCGTCCACGCTCAATCGGGTCACACCATGGCGCTCGCTGCGCTCGCGTCCGCTGGCACTCCCGCAAAGATCGTGTTCGCACGTCGGGTGAGCACTCCACTCAGAAAGAATCGCCCCACGCGTTGGAAATACGCGCGTGCACACCGCCTCATATCCGTGAGTCGCGCGGGTGTCGACGGTTTGTTGCGCGCGGGTGTGAACCCGGATCGCGTACGCGTGATTCCGAGCGGAGTGCCGCTGGGCAAACCGGCAGCGCCCGCATCGGCCGAGCTGTTGTCGAGCCTTGGCGTCCCCGCGGGCGTGCCACTCGCGGTGCTCGTTGGCTCGCTCAGCGCGGCGAAGGATCCATCTACCTTCATTCGCGCCATTGCGGTCGCCCGCCGCGAGGTGCCCGCGCTGCACGCGCTGATCGTGGGCGACGGGCCACTGCGCGAGTCCCTTGCTGCGGAGATATCCGCGCTGGGCCTCGACCGCATCGTGCACCTCACCGGCTTCCGCACCGACCCCGAATCACTCGAGGCTGCGGCGAGCGTGGTCGTGCTGACCAGCAAGAGCCTCGAGGGCACGCCGGGAGTGCTGCTCGACGCTCTCGTGCTCGGAAAGCCGATCGTGGCGACCGACGTCGGGGGAGTTCCGGAAGTAATCGAGGACGGCGTCTCCGGGCTCATCGCACCTCCCGGCGATCCCGATGCGATCGGGAAGTCGATTGCGCGCGTGCTGCGCGACCGGGCGCTCGCGGCGCGGTTGAGCGACGGCGCGATCGCTCGCGCACCCACATTCTCGATCGAGAATACGGTGAATGGCACGATGGATGTGTATCGCGAGCTGCTCGACGACAACGTGATCGAATCCCATGGCGCGATGAAGCAGCACATGGTGCGGAACGCTACTTCCGTCGAATGACGACGCATCTGCTGCTCACGTCCAACTTTCCGCCCCTGTACGACGGCATCGCCAGCTGGATGTCGCAGCTCGCGCGGCACTATGGCGACGACGCGATGCTCGTCTCACTGGGGAGCGAGCCGGGGCAGAGCGCCAGTGATGCGCGACAGCACGTACGCATCGATCGCATGCCGATACCTCGCGCGCGTCTGCGAACCATGCCGGGGATCGTGGCGTGGACGCGGCGAGCCCGGATCCTCGCCCGCGAGAACGACGTGACCTTCACGTGGTGCGGCAACCTGAAGCCGCCCGCGTACGTGGCGTGGTCGCTGCGGGCGCGAATGGGAATTCCGTACGGAATCATCCTGCACGGCACGGAGCTGCTGCAGATGCGGCGGCACGGCAGCGGCGTTCGCAAGCGCCTCATCGCGCGCACGTTGCTGGGAAATGCCGCAGTGATCGTGACGAACAGCGAGTGGACGCGCACCATGACACTCCAGCTCTTCGACGATCTGGGAGTTCCCGTGCCTCCGGATCGAGTGTTCGCCGTTCCTCTTGGTGCCGATCTCGATCGATTTCGCGCGGGCATCGATACCACGAACGTGCGCGCGAAGTACCACTTGAATGGCGGCCGATGGATGCTCACGGTCGGGAGACTCGTCGAGCACAAGGGGCAGGATCAGGTGATTCGTGCGCTGGCGCTCCTGCGGGACCGTGAGCCCGACTTGCGGTATGCGATAGCGGGGAGCGGAGTGTACGGTGTCAAGCTTCGCGCGCTCGCATCCGAGCTCGGCGTAGATGACCGCGTCACTTTCCTCGGCCACGTGGACGATGATGAGCTTCCGGCGCTGTACAATGTGGCGGATCTCTACGTGGGTGCTTCGCGCGTGGCCGTCGATCACGTAGAAGGTTTCGGCATTTCGCTCATCGAGGCGGCTGCGACGTCGCTGCCGGTGATTGCGGGGCGCGAGGGCGGTATGCCGGAGGCCGTCGTTGAGGGTGTGACGGGTCTGCTCGCCGATCCGTACGATCCCGCATCGCTCGCCGCAGCCATCCGATCGCTGCTCGATGCGCCAGACTATGCGGCGAAGCTCGGGGCGGAGGGACGGCGCGTGGCAGAGGGCAGATATACCTGGCAGCGCGTCGCGCGGGATCTGCGCGCGATTGCCGACGCGCACGCTCGGAGCCCTCGCGCGTGAGCACGCGTCCGCTGCGCATCGTGCACGTGGACACCGAGCGCGGGTGGCGCGGAGGCGAGCGCCAGGCATTCTGGCTCGCCGAGCGACTCGTGCGCCTGGGGCACCACTCCGTGATGGCCGTGCGTCCGGACGAGCCGCTCGCCGCGAGAGCGCGCGAGGCGAAGATCCCGATCATTCCGCTCGCGCCGTTCGGCGAGATGGACATGCTCGCGGCGATGACCTTGCGCCGCGCAATCGTCAATGAAAACGCAGACATCGCGCACGCGCATTCGGGGCACGCCGTGGCGCTCGCCGCACTCGCGACCATGGGTACGCGGGCTCGGATGGTGCTCACTCGCCGTGTGAGCTTTCCCCTCAAGCGCAACCCGGCGTCGCTGTGGAAGTATGCGCGCGCCGACGCACTGATCGCCGTGTGCCGCGCGACGGCCGACTCACTCGTGGCGAGCGGAATAGAATCCGCGCGGATCACGGTTGCCTACAGCGGAGTGGATCTCACACGTGTGATTCCGCCCGCGTCGTCAGAAACGCTCGCATCGCTGGGAGTCAGAGTCGGCGCGCCGCTCGTCGTGATGGTCGCGGCGCTCGTCGGCCACAAGGATCCACTGACGTTCGTGCGCGCGATGGAGGTCGTCCGTCACACGGTTCCGGGCGTGCAGGCGCTGATGGTGGGTGAAGGCGAGCTGCGTCCTCACGTCGAGCGCGAGATCGCCGCGCGCGGACTGAGCGACTGCGTGCACCTCGCGGGCTACCGCACCGATGCGGACTCGCTCATGTCCGTGGCGGATGTGGTCGCGCTCAGCTCGAGCGACGATGGGATCGGCGGTGTGGTGATCGATGCGATGTCGTTCGGAAAGCCCGTCGCCGCCACGGCGGCGGGGGGAATTCCGGAGGCCGTCGCGAACGGCGAGACCGGGCTCCTCGTGCCCGTCGGCGACTCCTCCGCGCTCGGCGATGCCATCGCGAGGCTGCTCACGGACCGAGCGCTGGCGGAGCGAATGGGCGCGAACGGCATTCGCCGCGCGCCGATGTTCTCAATCGACAACACCGTCGAGCGAACGCTCGAGGTCTACGAGCGGGTGCTCGCGGCGCGATCACGATAGACGGAGCTCCAGCGCTCCACCCGGTCGAGCACATCGCGCACGGCAATGCGGCGCATTCGGCCGAGTCGATGCTCGAGGGTGATCGGATAGTTCTCACCGGGGTCGCCGTACGCGTCCACGATCAGATCGTGGTAGCGCCGATACGGGCCCACACGCTTCGGATTGTTGTACCCCATCAGGCTTATCACGGGCCTCTCCAGCGCCACGGACATGTGGAGAGGCGCCGTGTCGAGCGAGATCACGAGCTCGGATGCATCGAGGATGGTCACCAAGTCGCGCAGCGGAACGCCGAGCGTGCTGATGGTGCGCGCCCCCGCTGCGTCGATCAGGCGCGCCGTCTCGAGCTCGTGCGCCGAACGTCCACCCGCGAGCACGGGCTGCAGCCCGAAGTCGCTGCGCAGCGCGTTCGCGACCTCGGCCCAGCGCTCGGGCATCCATTCCTTCTCGGGATGCGTCGCTCCGATGACCATGACTGCAAATGGGCGCTGAAGCGTGGCGAGCACGCGTTCGCGTGTCTCGAGCTCGCCGGACCACGGCCCGAGCTTCCACTGGAGCGGATCCGCGGGAATGCCCAGGGCGGCCAGGAACTCGAGATACTGATCCTGCACGTGCTGCGACGCGTGCGGTGGGATGCGCCGGTTCGTGAACAGCCAGTTCATGTCGCGCGCACGAGCCCTGTCGAAGCCGAGCTTCACGGGCGCGCGCGTGAACGACGTCACGAGCCCCGCCTTGAGATACACCTGCAGGTCGATCACGAGATCGAACTCGCGCTTCGCGAGCACTGCGCGCAGCTCGAGCATGCCGCGCCAACCGCGGCCATACTCGAGCACCAGAATCTCGTCCACATCCGGGTGACCCCGCACGAGCGACGCGGGAGCGGGCTGCAGGATCCACGTGACCTTCGACGCAGGGTCGTGCCGCTTGAGCGCGGTCACCACGGGCAGCACGTGCACGGCGTCTCCGATCGCGCTCATCATCACGATGCAAATGCGGCGACCGGGCCGCTCGCTCGTCATTGCGCGAGTGTGATCAGCTCCCGCGCGCTGCTCTCGATCGCGAGCAGGTCCGCCTCTTCGATCGGCAGCCCCTGCAGACGGCGCCATTTGAGAGCGGACCTGGAGAAGCGCCGGAGATTTGCCGCGAGCACGCCATCGGCACCGGCCCTGTCGAGCCACACACGATCGACATCGAGCACGTACGCCTCGACACCGCCGAAGGCATTGTCCGCGATGAGGACGTTCTTGATGTTGAGATCCGGATGCCGTGCGCCCGCGATGCTCATCGACGCGAGCAGTTTTCCGGTCGCCTCGAGTAGTGAGCGCTTGGACTGTCCTCGCGACAGCAATCCGAGTGCGGCAGCCAGATCGCGACTGCGCGGCACTTCGCGCGAGACGACGTCCCCGCGCCGGAACATCGGCCCGGCTGGATAGGTGGCGTAGGCGACGACGAGGGGAGTGGCGACGCCGAGCCGGCGCAAGGTCAAGGAGATCTCGAGCTCGCGCGGTGCCCGTGTCGCACCAAAGAACCGATCATCGCGGACGGAACCGAGCAGGCCGCCGTGTCGCGAACGGCGCACGACGACGCGGTCGCCGGTGGAGAGCGGAACAGCGTACGCGATTCCGCGGCCGGTCAGCGGCTTTGCTTCGGGGTGGTGCTCCGCGAACTCGTAGAACGATCCCTCGGCGAGCGCCTCGCGCAGCGGTGTCTCGAGCGAGGCGAGCGCCGCGCCCTCGATTCCGGGCTCGCGCAGGCGGACGAATCCGGGCGGAACGATGAAGCCCGTCACGTGCTCACGCTGTATACGGGAAGCGCATCCCTCTTTCCCTTGAGCTCCATCGTCCCGCGCTCACGCATGCGAGGTGGCTCCGTCAGCGCTCGACGCATCTGCTCGGTGACGAGAATCTCACCGCCACACGCCTCGGAGCAGAGCCGACTCGCGATATTGACCACATCGCCGATGACGGTGTACTCGAGGCGGCGCTCGGACCCGATGTAGCCGGCGAAGCTTTCGCCGAAGCTCAGGCCGATGCCGATCTCCAGCCGCGGTCGTCCCTCTTCGGCCCAACGCTGATTCAGCGTCTCGAGCTCGCGCATCATGTCGAGGGCGGCCTCCATGGCCCGGTCGGCGTCGTCGGGTGCGCCGATCGGCGCGCCCCACTGGGCCATGACCGCGTCGCCGATGAACTTGTCGAGCGTGCCTCCGTGCTTGAAGACGACCTCCACCATCACCGAGAAGTACTCACTCAGCAGACGCGCAACCTCATCGGGCTTCATCGACTCGGAGAGCGCGGTGAATCC
>DATGDQ010000031.1:0-2787 GCA_035310785.1 Gemmatimonadaceae bacterium
CTTCGACACGATGCGTGGGATCAGGGCAGATGAAGATCGTCAGACAGCCACGATCTGTAAGATGCAGCGAGGTCAGTAGTCGTAGATGTGATCCACTACCAGCCCGTTCCGCTGAGCGGCCGCGAGAACATCGAGCAAATCGCGTGCGTCCACGGCGAGCACGACGCGCAGGCGTTGCGAATCGGCCGGCACAACGTAGCCGACGACCTCCGTCGTTCGACTCGGTAGCGACCAGGCTCGCGGCGCCGTGCCGGTGAACGTCACCACCCGGTTCCCCGAGATCTCCGCCACGCGCACGCGGTCGGCATGCCTCGCGAGCGCGAGCAGCGCGTCGCGATACGGTGTGTACCGCGGCACCGTGAGGAGAGCGTAGCGACGATCGAGCCACGCCACACGGTGCATCGCCGTGAGCGCGGAGTCACCAGCTTCACGTCGCTGCGCGATCGAGTCACTCCATCCCGCGGCGACCACATACCTCGGCAGCACGTCGGCCGTGTACGCGGACGATGTACCTACCCCGATGATCGTCGCATACACGGCCTTGATCGCGTACTCGCCCGTGAGCGCCACCCGGCGCTCCCACTTTCGCAGCAGTCCGGGCCCGAACAGCGGCACGTCCGTCCACAGATGCCCCAGCGCATGCGCGAAGCCGAACTCGTACCATCCCTTCTCCACGATGAGCTTCGCATACGCATCCGCCACGTTCGCCGCGTACTTCTCCTCGGCCGTTCCACCTTCGGGCCGAGCGAGCTCGAACAGCCTGCCGATCGTATTCTCGTACAGCCCCTTGAGCCCGTACTCGAGCGCGGTGCTCAGGCCGATGACGCCGAGCATGACGTGGTCGCCCACGCTCACGGGATAGCGCGTACGACTTGCGCGCCACGTGGCGAGATACCCGCGCCAGAACGTCCCTACCGACGCGACGTACGGAAATCCGCTCGGCCGTTTGCCATCGCGCAGCCAACGCGCGTACGCCTCGCTGCTGTACACGAGGTCCCACTCGGGATGCGTGAGGTACTCGCTCACCTCATCTCTCGCGTAGTCTTTCACCGTGTCCAGCGCCACGCGCACTTCCGCTGGCAGGAAGCCGGGCATGCGAGCGGCCGAGACGTCTGGCGGGTGGGCGGCGCTGTCGGGGCGGTAGAGATCCCAGAGCGTGTTCGTGAACTTGTTCGTCGGATCGACGCGTCGCTTGAGCGCGAAGAGATCGGTTGCGCGCGGATATGCTCGTGCGAACTGCTCGCGAGTCGCGTGGGGCTGATACGGGAGATAGTAGCGGCCGCCGAAGCGAATCGCGGCATCGATGAGCTCGCGCGTCCACTTTCCGACTTCGCGCTGCGACTCGGGATCGGTGCGCTGCTTGTAGTACAGGACGTACGCGAACACCTCTGTCGGCGCCCACGCGAGGTAGGTGCCGAGGTCCGGCAGGGCGTGACGGATGGAAACGTTGACGACGTTCACGTGGTGCGCACGAAGGATCTGCCCCATCCGCGGCACGAACTGCGGCAGACTGTCTGCGGGGACGAAATACTCCTGCAGCACGTACGTGTCGGCCGAGCGGGACGCGGGCTCCAGCTCACTCACATCGTAGCTCGCCTCGTAGTTGCGCCAGGCAACCGGATGTCCGCGGAAGATCCACGGATCGATCACGTGCTGTCGGATCCAGCTGCCCATGCGACCGCCGCTAATGATGCGATAGACCACGCGATGCAACCGGCTCGACTGATCCTGCGGCTGCACTCGTTCCGTTATCGTGAGCGGGTCCGAAGAGCGCGCATACGACACGGCGTGCACCGTCTCGAAGGCCGGCGGATAGATGTCGGCATTGTGGAAGATCACGTTCGAGTCGGGCTGAACGTCGTGTCGGAAGTATCCGAGGTACCTGGCGACTGGAAGCGTGCGATCGAATCGCTTGACGTGTACGTCGGGAGCCAGATCGAGCGTGACGTCGGCGATGACGCCGAGCGCGCCATAGCCGCCGATGGCGCCGAAGAAGAGCTCGGGGTGTTCGGTCGCGCTGGCGCGCACCACGCTGCCGTCCGCAAGCACGAGCGTGATTGCGCGAACGGAGCGGATCAGAGGCCCCTGGCCGATGTAGCGCCCGTGCGCATTCACCGACAGTGCGCCGCCGACGGTGAAGGTGTTGTACGTCTGCATGATCTTGACGGAGAGCCCGGCCGGATCGATCGCGCGCTGCACGTCGCGCCAGCGGGTGCCCGAGTGCACGGTGATGGTGCGCGCCGCGGTGTCGAGCTGCACGACACCCTTGAACTCGCGGAGGTCCAACTGCAGCCCATCGGGTGTAGCGGTCTGCCCGCCCATGGAGTAACGTCCGCCGCCAATGGAGATCGGCCCGGGGCTCTCGGCAACTGCCCGGGAGATCTCCTCGACGGTGTGTGGGGTCGCCACTTTTCGCATGTTGACGGGATACAGCGCGGTGACCTCGGTGACCGCGACCGTCGAGTCGGTGCGTACGGGGAGCTGAACCTCCGGTGCCTTGATCAGCCCGACCAGGCTCACGCCGGCGGAGAAGATCAGGAGTGCCGTCACCAGGATGAACGCGACTCGGAGCACGCGACGTATGCGCGACCGGCGCACGGGCTTTTCGCGCGGGCCGATGGCGCCGGCGGCGTGCTTCTCCTTCTCGATTCTATTGGAGCGAAACCATGACATCAGACAGGACCTTGCGGTGGAGTGCCTTCGGGTTTGCCGTGTTCTTCGCGCTCGTGGTGGCGCTCGGATACGTTCCACAATTCAATGGCGGGATGTCGCATGTCGCAATGAGCC
>DATGDQ010000032.1:0-4644 GCA_035310785.1 Gemmatimonadaceae bacterium
TCGTCGACGAATACCAGCTCCTCGTGCACCCGTTCGCGCTCGGGCAAGGGCTGCCGATCTTCTCCGAGCTGCCGAAGCGGCTGGCACTCCGGCTCGTGAGCGCGACTACCTTCCCATCGGGCGCAGCCGCGCACGTGTACCATCCGAAGGCGGAGGCGTAGCTCGGCCTCCCAAGGTGGTCGCGGCCGCATTGGCGAGTTCGGTCGCGGGACCCTAATTTGTTCCTGACATCTTGCCCTGGGGCGCGTCCGCGTGACGGGATCAGACTACGAACGGCTCCAGGCAGCGCTGGGCGATGCCTACACGATCGAGCGAGAGCTCGGCCGCGGCGGGATGGCGACAGTATACCTGGCGCGCGATGCCAAGCATCAACGCCGCGTGGCGCTCAAGGTGCTCGATCCCAATCTCGCCGCGTCGCTGGGGCCGGAGCGCTTCCGCCGCGAGATCACGACCGCGGCCCAGCTGCAGCATCCCCACATCCTCGGCGTGCACGACTCCGGAGAGACGGCCGACGGCCAGCTCTGGTTCACCATGCCGTACGTGGAGGGCGAATCGCTGCGCGACCGGCTCCGCCACGAGCGGCAGATGTCGGTGCAGGATGTGGTGCGGATCATCCGCGAGGTGGCGGGCGCGCTCGACTACGCCCATCAAAAGGGCGTCATTCACCGCGACATCAAGCCGGAGAACATCCTCCTCACCACGGGCGGCGATGCGCTGCTCGCGGATTTCGGCATCGCCCGCGCACTGGATGCGAGCGCAACGGGTGAGGGCGCATCGCGCGGCGGACTCACGCAAACGGGGCTGTCGATCGGCACCCCGCAGTACATGAGTCCCGAACAGGCGGCCGGCGAGCGCACCCTCGATGCGCGCAGCGACATCTTCTCGCTCGGCGCCGTGTGCTACGAGATGCTCGCGGGCGAGCCGCCCTTCTCCGGACCGACGCAGCAGGCGATCGTCGCGAAGATCCTCACGACCGATGCGCCGTCGGTGCGCGCGCTCCGCCCGGATGTATCTCCCGCGATCGATGCCGTTCTCGCCCGCGCGTTGCAGCGTGTGCCGGCCGAGCGATGGCGGTCGGCGGGGGAGATGGCTCATGCACTCGAGGCGGAGGCGCACGCGACGCATGCACCTGCCGCGACTCTCACGACCGCGCCAACGACGGCGTCGCGCCGCAGAATTCCGGCGTCCGCCTTCGCGCTGCTGCTCGGCCTCGCCATCGGGGGTGGACTTCTGTTCGCGTGGCGCACGAAGACGCGCGAACCCGCCGCCAACGCATCCGACGGAATTCGTCTCGCCGTGCTCCCCTTCGAGAACATGGGCGACACGAGCGATGCATACTTTGCGGACGGCGTCACCGATGCCGTGCGCGGCAAGCTGACTGGACTTCCGGGCATCGAAGTGATCGGCCTCGCAAGCTCGGGCCAATATCGGAACACCTCCAAGACCCCGCAGCAGATCGGCCAGGAGCTCGGCGTGCGCTATCTGCTCATCGGTCGCGTGCACTGGGCGCGCGCGCCTGGCGTCGCGAGCCGAGTGCAGGTGAGTCCCGAGCTGGTCGAGACGGGGACGGCGGCGAGCAAGTGGCAGCAGCCGTTCGATGCCCCGCTCACCGATGTCTTCCAGGTGCAGGCGGACATCGCGTCCAAGGTGGCGCAGGCGCTCCAGGTCGCCCTGTCTCCCGAGGCGAAGAAGAGCCTCGAGACGAACCCCACGAAGGATCTGGTCGCCTACGACTCGTACCTCCGCGGAATGGCGCTGATGCGAAGTGGCAACTCGCCGCCGATCTTGCGTCGCTCCATCGGGGCGTTCAAGGAGGCGATCGCTCGCGACTCCAATCTCGCACTCGCCTGGAGCGGATTGGGTACCGCCTCCACCCTCTTGTTCTTCAACGACGTGCGATCGTTCGCACTCGCGGACTCCGCGGACAAGGCGACTGCGAGGGCGCTCGCGCTGCAACCTGATCTCGCGGAGGCGCGCGCCGCGCGGTCGCTCTTCTACACCAATGTCCGGAACGACTATGCGCGTGCGCTCGACGAGGCCAAGACAGGGCTCGCGCACTCCCAGAATGCGACGCTTCTCGCTGCCGCCGCGAGCGCCGAAGAGTCCATCGGGGATTGGGACGCCGCGGCCTCGTATGCGGCGCAGGGAATCAAGCTCGATCCGCGCAGCTCGGCGACATTCGCCCGCGGCGTGCAGATCGCCTTGTGGCGTCGTGATACCGCAGCGGCTCGGAAGTCGGTAGAACGAGCGTTGTCAGTCGTTCCAGCCAATCTCTCCTTTCTGGAACAGCGGATCATGATCGAGCTGCAGCGTGGAGATCTCGGAGCTGCTCGGCGGCAGCTTCAGGCGGGCTCCGATCAAGTCGGCACTCCCGCAATGCTCTCTCGCGTCTCGACGTACTATGACCTCGGATGGATGCTCGACAGCGCGCAGGACAGAATCCTTTTCACCATGGGCGCCGACGCTTTCGACGGTGACACGGCGCAGTGGGCCATGGTGCGTGCCGAACAGTACACGTGGCGCGGAGATCGCGAGAACGCTCGCAAGGCAGCGACGGTCGCATTCGAGGGATATCAGAATCAGATAAAGGCAAATCCGCGCGATGACCAATCGCGCATGTTCCTCGGACTCTCTCTCGCCATACTCGGCCGATACGACGACGCGATTCGTGCGGGCGATCAAGCCGTAGCCATGCGGTCATCGGCCACGGATGCGATATACGGCCCGTACAATGAGCACATCCTCGCGCGCATCTATACGCTGGCGGGACAGCCGGACCGCGCGATCGACATCCTGGAGAAGATCCTGCAGCGGCCGTACTATCTCACGCCGGCGTGGCTGCGCATCGATCCGACGTTCGCGCCCCTCAAGGGAAATGCGAGGTTCGAGAAGCTCGTGGCGGACAAGAAGCCGGTAGCGTAGTCGACTCTCGCGCGCCGGGTACGTCGACATTCCGCTGAAACCTCGAAACACGACATCGCGTACGTGGATTCAAATCCTCCTCGACATGCGCCAGGCCGTCGGCGCCGGTCGTGGCATCCGCGGTGCCGTACCGCATAGGCGACGTTACTGAAGGAGCAAGCCATGCGAACTCATTCCCTGATCGTGATGGTGTCGTGCGCGCTGACCTTGTCCGTCGCGCCGGTCGTGAACAGCCAGTCGCAGTCGGACACTTCGACGGTGCAGCCGAAGAAGGGAGGAATGTTCGGCAAGCTCAAAGGCCTCGCACACAACAAGACGGCGCAGTCGATCGCGAAGGCGGCCGCGTGCACCGCGCTCCCCGGCGGTCAGTTCGTGGTCGGCGCGATCGACGCCAAGCAGCAGGCGAAGAACTCGGTCGCCGGCGCTGCCGCGAGCGCTGTGGGCGCCGCCACCGGAACGTCGTGCATGCCGGGAATGAGTGGCGCCGCGATGGGCATGAGCACGGGCGCCGGCGTCGGCGCGAGCGGAGTGGCAGCGGGATCGATGAACGCCGCGACGATCGCCGCGATGAGCGGCGCGAGATCAGGTGGTGCGGCGGGCGCGATGACCGCGGCGCAGATGCAGGCGATGGTGGCGCAGATGCAGGCGCTTTCCGCGCGCGCGCAGGTGACGAGCAACGGGGACGTCGCGGATCCGACGAAGAGCACGAGCGGGTCGCGGAAGTCGCCGTAGTACGGGCACGAGGGGCAACGAGCAGTGCCGGTTCGTTGCCCCGCGCAGCCTCTGAACTTCTGGAACGTGCAACTCCTGCGCTGTCGTCGTGTCAGTGCGGGCCGAGCTCCAGCTTTCCCAGTCGCTGGATCCCGCTCTCGGCGAGCCAGATGATGTTGCGCTTCGCGTCGACGGACACGTTGCGCACAACGGAGCCCGGCGTCGGAATCTTCACCGTCTCGAACTTCTCGGTCTTCGGATCGAACCCGACCATGGTGCCCGTGCCGGATTCGTCGTACCAGAGCTTTCCGTCGGGCCCGTACGCGATGCCGTACGGAGCCGCCCTGTCCGCACCCGGCGATCTCCACTCCTTGAACTCGCCCGATTTGGGATCGAGCCGGCCGAGATAGCCGCGCGCGTAGTCGGTATAGTAGACCGCGCCATCGGGCGCGACCTCGATGCGACGCGGACGCGCGTGATCGTTCGGGATGACGAACTCCCTCATCCCACCGCTGCTCGCATCGACGCGACCAAGCTTGTTCGTGCCGAACAGCGCGATCCAGATCGACCCGTCGGGCGCGGGGCGGATGCCGTACGGAAGCGAGTTCGACGTTGGACACTTGAACACTCGCACTTTGCCGGTCGCAGGATCGAGCTCACCGTACGTGTTGTTGGTCTGCGCCGTGAACCAGATCTTCTTGCCGACGACGAGCGGCGTATGCGGCTCGTTGGCGTTGGCGGGGAGCTTGAACTCCGTGATCTGCATCGAGTGCGGATCGAGACGACCGATGAGCCCCGCGCGTTGAGCGGTATACCAGACCATGCCGTCGGGGGCGACGACGATGCCGTGGGGACCTGATTCCGGAGTGGGGGTCGGAGTGTCCGTGATCGTGCCCGTGGCGGGATCGAGGCGGCCGATGAAGCTGTTGTTCTGATCCGTGTACCAGACGATGCCATCGGAGCCGACGGCGGGATCGTGGGGGAAGGCGTTGGGCGCGGGAGGGGGTATTC
>DATGDQ010000033.1:0-4694 GCA_035310785.1 Gemmatimonadaceae bacterium
AATCCGGACGGGGGCGACCCGCTCATCAAGGATGGAAAGAAGATCGTTCGCCCCGTACAGGCCAGCGAAAAGACGTTTCAGGGTTTCTGGCTCACCGTCACGAACAAGGGCGGGCACAGCTCGATGCCCACGCCCGACAACGCGATCTCGCGGCTGGCGGACGCGATCGGACGCGTGTCGCGCTTTCACTTTCCGGTGAACCTCAACGAGACCACGCGTGCATATTTCGAGCGCTCCGCTGGCCTCGCAACGGGACAGACGGCCGCAGACATGCGCGCGATCGCGAGGAACGAGCGCGACTCCGCGGCCGCGGCGCGCCTCTCGGTCTCACCATTCTACAATGCGCAGCTCCGCACCACCTGCGTGCCGACGATGCTCGAAGGCGGGCACGCTCCCAATGCGCTCCCGCAGACCGCTCGCGCGCTCGTGAACTGCCGCATCCTGCCCACCGAAACTCCCGAGGCTGTGCGCGCGACACTCGTGCGTGTCATCGCCGACGACTCGGTGAAGGTGACACCGATCGATTCTGGTGCGCCCGGGAAGCCATCGCCGCTGCTGCCGTCCGTCATGACTCCCGTCGAGAAGGTGACGCAACGGCTCTGGCCCGGCGTACCCGTCATCCCCCAAATGGAGACGGGCGCCACCGATGGCTGGAGGCTTCGTGACATCGGCATCCCCACGTACGGCCTGAGCGGTGTTCCAATCGACGTCGACGACGAGCGCGCCCACGGCCGCGATGAGCGCATTCTCGTGAAGTCCTTCTACGAGGGGGTCGAATACATGTATCAGCTCGTCAGGGAAGTCGCCGTGGCACCGACCAAGTCCTGAAAAGAAAAATGTCCGGCGCCGCGAGCGCCGAACGTCGATGATTCGTACGACAACCCCAATCGGAGGATCATCATGAGTGATTTCCTGTACCTGTATCGCGGCGGAGATTCGTCCGGTACTCCAGAGCAGATGCAGCAGTCGATGCAGAAGTGGTCGAGCTGGCTCCAGGACCTCGGCGCCAAGGGACACATCAAGGACCAGGGCAATCCGCTCGAGGCCACTGGAAAGGTGGTCAAGAAGAAGACCTCGATTACCGATGGCCCGTACGCCGAAGCGAAGGATCTCATCGGTGGCTACACGCTCGTGCAGGCCAAGGACATCTCCGAGGCAGCCAAGCTCGCCGCCGGCTGTCCGATATTCGACAATGGCGGCTTCGTCGAAGTGCGCCCGATCATGCAGATGAGCATGTAGTGGCCGAGCCTGGCGACCATCTCTTCCGGCGCGAAGCGGGACGGATGGTCGCCGCGCTCACGCGCCTGTTCGGCGTCCACAACCTCGCGCTGGCCGAGGATGTGGTGCAGGATGCGTTCTGCCGCGCGCTCGAAGTGTGGAAGCTGCGCGGCGTACCGGAGAATCCGTCCGCCTGGCTGATGGCAACGGCGAAGCACCGCGCGCTCGACATCCTGCGTCGCGAGCGCACGGCCCGAGCGTACGCGCCCGAGCTCGGACGACTTCTCGAGAGCGAGTGGACGCTCGCGCCCGTGGTGGCCGAGGCGTTCGGTGATTCGGCGATCAGAAACGACCAGCTGCGGATGATGTTCTCCTGCTGCCACCCGCGGCTTCCCGAGATCGCGCAGGTCGCGCTCATGCTGCACATCCTGTGCGGATTCGGCGTGAATGAAGTGGCCGCGGCGTTTCTCACTGGACACGCGGCGATGGAGAGGCGGATCACGCGCGGAAAGAAGGTGCTCGCCGGCTCGAAGCGCCTGTTCGATTTTACCATGTCGGACGATCGCGAGGTGGCGCAGCGACTCTCGGCCGTGCATCGCGCGCTGTATCTGCTCTTCAACGAGGGTTATCACGGCGCGCATGCGGAATCCGCCGTGCGCGCCGACCTGTGCGTCGAGGCGATGCGTCTGGCCGAGCTGCTGCTCGCGCATCCCGTCACCGACACGCCCGCCACGCGCGCGCTCATCGCGCTCATGTGTCTGAACGCCGCGCGGCTCCCCGCGCGCGTCGATGCCTCCGGGAATCTGAGCTCGCTGTACGAGCAGAATCGTGAGCTCTGGGATCAGCAGCTCATTGCGAAGGGCGTGCGGCTGCTCGATCATTCGGCGACCGGCACGACGATCACCGAGTTTCACGTGGAGGCCGCGATCGCGTCGATTCACGCGCGTGCGCGCTCTCTGGAGGATACGAGCTGGCCGATGATCGTCGATCTCTATGATACGCTGATGACGCTGCGTCCCTCGCCGGTAGTGGCGCTCAATCGCGCGATCGCCATCGCGCAGTACCAAGGGGCCGAGCGAGGACTCGCGGAGATCGCAGCGATCGCGCACGTCGACCGACTCGCCGATTATCCGTTCTTCTTCGCCGCGCTCGGCGAGCTCGAGCAGCAGCTCGGCCGCACGGCGGAGGCGCAGGCGCACTTCCGCGAGGCGAGCAGCCGCGCGCGGAATATGATGGAGCGCCGATTCTTCGAGCGTCGCGCGCACGAAGTCGGTGACAGTGCATGACACGCTCCTCATGACGCTCGCCGAGCGTACTCCCCCACCCTGGCGGCGGCTGATCGCGCGCCTCGATCCGCGCGCCTATCTCACCGTGCACATCGTTACGGGGCTCGTGGTGTGCCTGCTCACCGCGTGGCTGTTCGCCGCCCTCCTCGATGCCGTTCATGAGCACGACGTGCTGGTGCACCGCGATCAGACTGTCGCCAACTGGTTTCACGGCAACGGGACGGCGCTGGGCGACCGGGTGTTCGTGATCATCAGCGCGATCGGCTCACCGGTGTCGATGGCCGTGTTGTTCGTGGCGGCGGTGCTGTACTTGTGGCGTGCGAAGCAGCGAACGCTGCTCATGGCCTGGGTGCTGTCGTATGTCGGCGGCACCGTTCTCGACGGCGTCATCAAGGATGTCGTACGCCGCCCGAGACCGGAGTTCGCGGCGAAGTTCCTACACTATAGTAGCTGGAGCTTTCCATCGGGCCATTCGATGGGATCGCTCATCGGATTCGCGATGCTCGCCTACACGGTCATCCGAGTGCGCAAGATAGAAAGCAGGCGCGTAAAGGCAGCCATTTGGGCGGGTGCCGTGCTCATGATCGCGCTCGTGGGCTATAGCCGGATCTACCTGGCTGTTCACTATCTGAGCGATGTGGTTGCCGGTTACACACTCGGCGTACTCTGGCTGGCGGTGTGCTTCACCGGCCTCCAGATGGTGAGCCGGCGCGCGGAGCTTCGCCGCACGCCGTCCACCTGAACGCCGGCTCGCTCACCCGTCGAGCATGACGTGCGCGGGGTCGAGCTCACCCGTGTAGTAGGACATGAGCGCCTGCTGAAAGACGAGACCATATCTCGCGCTCACCACTGCGCTCGCCGCCTGCACCTGCGCCGTGCGCGCCTGCGTGAGCTCGACGAGCGTTCCCGCACCCGCCTGATAGCGCTGCTCCGATGTCTTGACCGCGAGGTCGCTCGCCGTAAGCTGCGCCTGCGCGGCTGCGAGCTGTTCGCCCGCCGACTGATAGTTCAGATAGGCGCGCTTCACCTCGACCGCCACCTGCTGCTTCTGAGCATCGAGGGCCAGCCTCGCGTCATCCTCCTGAACCTTCGCCTTCTGCGCAGCGACGCTTGTCTGTCCGCGGTCGAAGATAGGAATCGACACGCCGATCGCGATGCTTCCTCCGCGCGCCTGATCGAGCTGGTTGAGGAATGGGCTCCCGGTTGCCGATGAGTACGAAGAGTTGTAGCCGGCGCTCAGTGATACCGTCGGCCACCATCCGGCATTCGCCGCCTTCACGCCCTGCACGCTCGCATCCACACGCGCCGCTTCGGCCGCGAGGTCCGCGCGCTGTGCGTACGCTCTCGCCGTGAGGCTGTCCAGACTGTAGTTCGACGGTGCCGATCCGTTCACCGCGGGTGCGACGAAGTCGTACGTCACCTTGGGATCGAGATTCAGCGTCTGGATCAGGTCCACCTTGCCCAGCTCGAGGTCGTGCTGCGCGTTCACCACGGCAAGGCGCGCGGCGGCGGTGCTGGCCTGCTGCGTGTAGAGATCCGAGATCGCGCGCGCACCCGCATCCACCATCTTCTTGATTTCGTCCTCTTGCGCCTCGAGCGACGCCAGGTTCTGCTGCTGCACCTTCAGCTGCTCCTGCGCCGTGATGATCGACAGGAAGTTCGATGCGACGGTGAACACGGTTGTCTGCTTCGCGCGTGTCAGATCGAGCGTGCTCGCACTCTGGTTCTTCTCCGCCTCGTGCAACGTCGCGACGTTCTGCATCCCGTTGAACAGCGTGATGCTCGACGAGATCCCGGCATTCACCGACTGATTGTTCCGGTTCAGCACATCACCCGTCGTCTCGCTGAAGTTGCGCCCGTACGTCTGCGCTCCACTCGTGTTGAGCTGCAGGTTGGGGAGGAAGCTCATCTTCGCGCCGCGAACGGTCGCATCATTGCTCGCGACGGCGTTCTGTGCCTGCGCGAGCGTGATGTTCTTGTCGAGCGCGATTTGAACGGCCTGCTCGAAGGTGATCGGCGTGCCAGCGCGCGCAGCACTCGGCCGGCGCTCGTGCTGGCGGACGAGCCCACGCGTCGGCGGGTGCCACGAGCGGAGCTCGCGATGCGGGCGGCGCAACGCGCGACTCGACGATCGCGACGCTCTGGTATCTCGAGACGATGGGTGATGTGCTGAACCGGAACAATCAGTCG
>DATGDQ010000034.1:0-20012 GCA_035310785.1 Gemmatimonadaceae bacterium
GCGGACACCGCCTCGCGCGCGAGCTGCATCACCGCCGCGACTTCCCCCGTCGGATCGGCGGCGAACTTCTTGGCATTCACCTGGAAGTGATCGCCCTGGATGAACACGGGGCCGCGGAATCCTTCGCGCAGCGCCGCAGCGAGCATCACGGTGACGTATTCGGAAGGACGTTGCCCGGTGTACGCGATTTCCGAGCGTGCGATCTCGAGAATGAAGGCACCGGCATGCATGCGGACGGCGGTACGGAAGATCGCACGCGCGGTGTCGTACGCCATGCCTCGCACGTTCATCGCGGGCACGGTGAACCCCTTCACGTCACCGCGACCGCGCGCTGCGTAGAGATCGTGAATGGAGCCGGGACGCACGCCAACCGCCTGCGCCGTTTCCCAGATCATCCATTGCGCGTGATCCTTCGCCTGCCCCTCCCCGAACACGGCCTGGCGCACGAGCGCGTCCATCTTCGGCGAGCGCAGCGCGTCTTCATTGCGCACGGTGAGCCGCCCCTGCAGCACCTCGATGTCGGCGGCGAACGGCGGCGTCGTAACCGATCCCTGAGCTCCCATGATCCTCCGAAGTCGTCGTCTCCGTCTCTGGCGTGCCGGAGAGCGGAAGATGGAGGAAAGTCGCGAACCTCACTCCATGCGGCAAGGGTCGCGCCCGCGTTTTCAGCCGATGTCCACCGAGAGGTTGTCGTACGCCGGAAGGAGCCCGGGCGGCAACGCATCCTCGAGCTTCGCGTGGAAGTTATCGTGCGTCAGATGCGTGAAGTACGTGCGCTCGGCGCCCACCATGCGCGCAGTCTCGATGGCCTCGGGAACGCTCATGTGCGTTGGATGCTGTTTCCAGAACAGCGCGTTGAGCACCAGCACCTTGACGCCTCGCAACGCGTCGATTGCCTGCTCGGGGAGGAGCTTCGCGTCCGTTACGTACCCTAGCGCACCAATGCGATAGCCGAACACCATGGTGTGGCCATGCGGGACCGCGATCGGCATCACCGTTTCTCCAGCGATCTCCGTCGCCTCCCCCGCCACGAGCGTCGTGAGCTCCCCCTGCGGTTTCGTCGTTCCGGGAAGCGGACGCATGCGATCATCGAAGATGTACGCAAAGCGCTGTTCGAGGGTGCGAACGGTCTCCGCGGGTCCGTACATGCGAAGGGCCGACCTGTTTCGCACGGAGAGCGCGCGCACGTCGTCAATGCCGTGAATGTGATCCGCGTGCTCGTGCGTGAACAGAATCGCATCCACGTGATCGACGTGCGCCGCGATGAGCTGCAGGCGGAGCTCCGGCGGCGTGTCGATGAGGATGTGCTTCCCCGCGTCCGTCTCCACGAGCGCTCCACTCCGAGTGCGCTTGTCGCGCTGATCGCTCGATCTGCACACCTCGCAGCTGCATCCGATCTGCGGTACCCCGAAGCTCGTCCCCGTGCCGAGGAAGGTGAGCCTCACACGACCTCGACGCGGAGCAGATTGGTGGTTCCGGGCACGTCGAAGGGAACGCCGGCCGTCACGAGCACGCGGTCCCCGCGCTTCGCGAGACCGCGCCGGTCGATCACCGTGCGCGCGTGCTCGAACATCTCCTCGTAGTTCGCCGCGCGCGGCACAATCTCGGGAATGACTCCCCACACGAGCGCGAGCTGACGGTACGTGCGCTCGGTGTCCGTGAGCACGAGGATCGGAACGCCCGGACGATGCGAGGCGATGATGCGTGCGCTGAAGCCGCTCTTCGTGAACACGACCACGAGCGGCGCGCCAAGGGATTTCGCTGCGGCAGTCGTCGCGGCGGCGATCGCATCCTCCGTCGCGACGGGCCCCTCGACGTCCTCCGGCACCTCGAACGACACGTGCGGCAGCGGCCTCCGTTCGATCTCCATGATGATGCGCGTCATCGCCGCCACGGCCAGCTGCGGATACGCGCCCGCTGCGGTCTCGGCGGACAGCATGACCGCGTCGGTGCCATCGAGGATCGCATTCGCCACGTCACTCGCCTCGGCGCGCGTGGGGCGAGGGTTCATGACCATCGACTCGAGCATCTGGGTCGCAGTGATCACCGGTCGTCCCACCGCGTTGCAAACGGCAATGATGCGCTTCTGGGCGATCGGAACCTCCTCGAAGGGAAGCTCCACGCCGAGATCTCCGCGTGCGACCATGACTGCGTCTGACGCCTCGACGATGCTGCCGATGGCGGCGAGCGCGGTGTCCTTCTCGATCTTGGCGACCACGAGCAGGCCCGTCGGGATGAGCAGTCGGAGCTGGGAGATGTCCTCGGCGCGACGGACGAAGCTGAGGGCGAGATAGTCGAGCTGCTGCTCGACGGCGAAGGAGATGTCGGCGCGGTCCTTTTCCGTGATCGATGGCGCGGACACGGAGACGCCAGGGAGATTCATTCCCTTGTGGCTCCGCAGCAGTCCGCCGTGCACGACGCGCGCACGAACGCGCGGTGCCTCGACCTCGAGCACGACGAGATCGATGAGACCATCGTCGATCAGGATGCGGTCGCCCACGTGCACGTCGCTCGCGAGCGCCTCGTACGTAACGGGAATATCACCAGGAAGCTCGAGCCCCTCGGGCGCCAGCACGAGATCATCGCCGGCATTCAGCTCCACCGGTGTGGTGAGGTCGCCGACGCGAATACGCGGACCCTGAAGATCGCCCAGGATCGCAACGGGACGAGCGAGCGATCGTGCGCAGCTGCGCACCAGGGCGATGGTCGCGGCGTGCTCCTCGTGCGTACCGTGCGAGAAGTTGATCCGGGCAACGTCGAGCCCCGAGCGCATGAGCGAACGAATGACGCTCTCGGTGGACGAGGCGGGACCGAGGGTGCAGACGATCTTCGTGCGTGGTATCGGCGAGGCCAAGATCAGGTCCTGGAGTGGAAGAGCCGGTAAAGGGATGGCCGCCGGCCAAGTGACGCGGAAGGTCTTGCCGCTGCCGGCGCCTTAACGACGATCGGTAGCGGGCGTCTCATCGGCAGAGCGCAGAGAGGCATTCACAAATCTAGTGGAGGATCACGATATGCCGGTCGTCCGTCGCATCACCAGTCTTGCAGCACTCGCCGCGATGGCCGCCCTGGTGGGCGCCCTCGCCTGCAGCTCGAACTCGGTGCTCGACTCCGGCAACGCGGTGACGACCAGCGAAATCGATGAGATGGTTGCGAGCGATGCGGGTGAGAGCATTGCGTCCGACGTGAGCCAGTTCCAGGAGAACGAGAGCTTCGAGGAGCACATGAGCGCGGGGTCGTCCACATTCGTGGAGGGGCGCAGCAGCGCCGGTTCGGGCGCGAGCTCGCGCACGGTCACCTGCGGTGGTCCGGACGCCGATGGATGGTTCGGTTGTATCGCGTACACCACCCGCGGGCTCACGATTACGCGGCAGGTTCGCTTCTGGAGCGGTGGCAACTTCGCGCTCGGCTGGAGCCCGACGCAGACGGATTCCGTGAACCATCGCTGGACACGCGTGGGCAGCTTCCAATCGGCAGCGAAGCCTGGAAAGCTGATCTCGATCAACGAGGCGGATACGGGATCGATGATCGTGACGCATGGCGCTCCCGTGCTGCACGCGTGGAGCGGCGCCGGCATCGCGCACGACAGCAGCACCTATGCTGTGAATGGCGTCACACGCATCTTCGCCTACACGGCGGCAGACACGGCCGCAGCGCTCACGTTCACGATGCCGCGCATTGCGAATCCGTATCCGACGTCGGGCTCGATCTCGAGGAATCTCCTACTGCACATCACGGCGGGCAGCTTCGACAAGACCGTCACGCGCTCTGCCAAGGCGACATTCGATGGCTCTTCGACGGCCGTGCTTCAAGTGGGCGCACTGACGTGCAGTCTCGATCTGGTGACGGGAGTTGTGTCCGGCTGCCACTAGCGAAGCGGTTCGATTCGCTCCGTTGGATCGAGTCGTGTCCCGCAACTCCGAGCGTGCTCGCTACCCGGCACTTACCGCGGCGCCCAACTTCCGGCGCTTGGCCTCCAGTCCGGCGATGAGCGTGTCGAACGACTTCTCGAAGCTCGCGAGTCCCTCGCGCAGCAGGGTGTCGGTGATGCCGGTGAGCGACACGCCGCATTGTTCGAGCTTCGCGATCAGTTCGCGCTCCTCATCCAGGTGGGTGTCGACCGTGCGCTGCACGAGGCCGTGATCGGCGAAGGCCGCGATGGTCGCCGGCGGCATGGTGTTCACGGTATCGGGGCCGATGAGGTCTTCGACGTACATGACGTCGCGGTATGCCGGATTCTTCGTGCTCGTGCTCGCCCAGAGCGGTCGCTGGACGCGCGCTCCACGCGCGGCGAGCGCCTCCCAGCGCGCGCCGGAGAACCGCTCGCGGAAGAGCGCATAGGCGAGCTTCGCGTTCGCCACGGCGACGCGCCCGCGGAACGCCTTCGCTTCCTCGGCTCGCGCGGGATTCGCGGCGACGATGGCATCGAGCCGCTTCTCGGCCTCCGTGTCCACGCGGCTCACGAAGAACGACGCCACCGAGGCGATGGAGCTGAGCGGCATCCCGCGGCTCGCGCGCTCCTCGAGCGCCGCGAGATACGACTCGATCACCGCCGCGTGCGCATTCACGGAGAACAGCAGCGTGATGTTGACGTTGATGCCATCGGCAAGGAGGCGCCGCGCGGCATCGGCACCAGCGGAAGTGCCCGGCACCTTGATCATCACGTTCGGCCGGTCGACCACCGCCCACAGCCGGCGTGCCTCAGCGATCGTATCGTCCACATCATGCGCCGCGCCGGGCGACACCTCGATCGAGACGTAGCCGTCCACGCCTCTACTCCTCTCGTGCACCGGGCGGAAGATGTCGCACGCTGCGCGCACGTCGTCCGTCTCGATGAGCTCGAACAGCTCCCACGCGCTCAGGTCAGGCGATGCATCCGCCAGCTGCGCATCGTAGGCGCTCCCCTCCGCAAGCGCCTTCTCGAAGATCGTCGGGTTCGACGTCATGCCGGTGAGCGCGTCACGATCGATGCGTCGCGCGAGCTCACCGCTGCGGAGCAGCGAGCGGTCGATGAAGTCGAGCCAGATGGACTGGCCCGCGTCGTGGAGCTCATGTAAGCGATCCATGCTCGCGCCGGTGAGAGGAGGTGATGTGTTCGTAAGATAGCGCGCGCGGCCGGGCGATCCAGCGCCGCCACGGAGCCCAGACGAGGTGGTTACGCGCGCAGCATTGGTCGGAAGCTCGCGATCGACTCCGGCGGCTCCAGGAATGGCTCGCGCCCGTCGCAGGCGAGCCACGCGTGAGCTTCGAGCAGACCGCTGGCACCGCGGCGAACGCCGATCACGACGTGCGCATCGTGCCCGGACCGGCGGAGCAGCAGCGCGAGCACCGCGGCTCGACGAAGGCAGCTGTGGCGCCAGATGCCCTTGCCGCGACGCAAAATGCGATCGACGTGAAAAGCGAGCAGCGTTGGAGACACGGGCTCGCCGCCCGCGGGCACGTGCGCGAGCCACGAGAAGGCGCGATCTGCCTGGAAAAGCTCGAGAGCGCACGGCACGGCCGCGCAGGCCGTCAGGATTTCGAGCTTGGTGCGCAGGCGCACGCTAGCGAGCGGAGGTGACGCTCACCGCGTGCGACTGGCGGCGCATCACTTTCCGGAGTACGAGGGCACCTTCGCGTCCGCCGAGACGTCGAAGTGAATCCACATCCCGCTCGGCGCGTGCCCCGGAACGCCGCAGGCGATCACGTACTGGCCGGGGGTCGAGGCCTTGAAGGTGGTTTGGTCGGTGCCGTTGGTCGGCAACCCGCCCGTGACATCCTTCGTGTAGGCGCGCGGAATTGCGGGCTCCTGGGGCTGTGCGGGCAGCGGCATCTGGTTCGCGAGCACGATCGCCGAGTGCGGGATCGCGTCTTGGTTCGTGAACGCCCATGTCACCGACCAGCCAGCGGGCACGATGATCGTGCTGCCGCCGTTCGACGCGCCGTTGAAGTTCATTCCGCCGTTCACGGATCCGTGCGCCGCGAACAATTTCAGTTTCACGGTCTTGGCGGCCGGATCATACGACAGAAACTCGTTCACTTTCACGCCGGAGTCCGCTGATTCCGGAGGAGCAGCGGGTGCCGCGGCAGGAGCGGTCGTGGCCGGCGCGGCAGAGGCGGACGTCACCGGTTTGGGCGCGCGCGTGTGCTTCTTCGGAGCCACACCGCCGGAACCTTGCGCTCCCACCGAGGCGCTCACGAGGAGTGCTGCGCCCACTGCTGCTACACGAAATGCCTGCATGACTGCTCCCGCCGGAAAGTGAGTGGTACCGCTGAATATAGAGGTACCCCAACCGGAGTGGAACGATCGTGCCAGCGCGTTCCGTGAGCGCTAATCGGGCTTGGAAATGCGCTTGAGTGAATCGAGCGCCGCAGTGAGGGAGTCCATGTGCTTCTTGCGCGCGTCGATCTCGGCATGAATCGCCCGCAGCTCGTCGAGAACCGCCGAGTTGTTGCCGGTGGGGACGGTGGCTGCGGGAGCGGCGGTCTGCTGCGTGGTGGATGCGGCAGGCGCGGGCGGCGAGCTGACGGTGGGCGACGGCGCGACAGTCGTGGTCGCCACTGTGCGAGTCGACGAAACGACGGAGGTCGATCGCGGCGATGTGCGCGCGTGCTCCGCACTCGACAGCGAGTGCCGTTCGGCGCGTTGCGCGGCGGTGTGGCTCGCGTGCGCTTGACGCACCGGGATCGGTGCGGGTCGCGCTTCGAGAGATGGAGCGGTGACGGAATCGCTCGGTTCCTGCGAGGCAGGCGTGCCGGCGCTCTGCGTCGCGACCAACGCATGTGTCGTGTCCCCGTTCCGAGGCGACTGAATCGCAATGCTCGTATCGCGGGAGATCACAACGGGCGGGTCCACGCCGACGGCGGGCTGCGGTGAGCCCGCCACCTGGGTGGGCGAAGCGGCCGGTTTCATTGCATGCACGGTGATCACGCTCGTGAGCACGGCGACGATCACACTGCCGGTGAGCACGAGCCCCGACAGGAGCCACCGGGGCGTAGCGTCATCTCCGTCGCTCGGCATGCCAGGCGCGACAGGGCTCGACACAGCCCCCGGGAGCGATGACTGGTTCGCCACTGGTTCTGCGTCATTGAACCGCCGTCGCGCGAGGGCGGCGCGTAGAGCCGCGCTCCGTTCGCGACGAGCGCTGGCGCGCGCCACCCGGTAGGCGCGAGGCAACGCCCCATTTCCCTGCACCACGCGTCGGAGTGCGAAACGCGAACTCGTTCGCCCCGCAGAGTCCGAGCGCTCGTGTTCCGGGTGCATTGCGAGTGTCGCGGGCAGGGCGGCGAGGAAATCGCCCCAGGTGACGTCTGCAGCGTGCTGCGCGTGAGCGGGCGGCGATGGCGGAACGATATCGTCTTTGTCGGACATTTGGACCCGTGGTCGAGGCGCTTCCGCACTTGGGATGCGCTCATCAACGACGAATGGTCGTCAGGTCACGTTACGAAAATCCGATGGTTCGGTTTGGGGCTCCGCGAACCACCGAAAGAACACGACGGAGATCACGGCGAGCACATAGGTCCCACCGAGCGTGAGCAGCAGCCCACCCGCGACCTGCTGATCTTCCAGTGCCGACAAGCTCGTGATGCGCGGCGCGAGCTCGAAAATGCCGTACACCGGCAGATCGGCGAGGAGCAGCCACATGGCGAGATAGAGATGCGCCTGCGTGCCCGCGAAGAGATACAGCATGCGCATCG
The DNA here is from genome assembly GCA_035310785.1 of Gemmatimonadaceae bacterium. Lineage (GTDB taxonomy): Bacteria > Gemmatimonadota > Gemmatimonadetes > Gemmatimonadales > Gemmatimonadaceae > FEN-1250. Next base: position 7,675 of record DATGDQ010000034.1, read on the forward strand.
GCGGGCCGAAGTGCTCGCGCACGGGAGCATCGATCACGACCGGCCACCAGAACGCGAGTCCCGACACGAACCACGCGAGATCGAGGGCGAACGCGCCCAGCTGCGAGCGCATGAGCACGTCCACGACGTCCGGTGCGTGCGTCACCAGCATCACGATCGTGAACGCGAGCATCGCGAGGAGCGGCTTCGTCGTCAGCCGGATGATCCTGGCCGCTGCACCGTTCCGGTCGATCATCGCGCGCACACGAGCGGGATCGACGCCGCGCAGCAGCAGCGGTGGCGCGAGCATCGCGAGCACGAGGAACTGCGCCGCATGCACGCTCGCGAGGTAGCCGGTGCCGAGCGGCCCACCCGGCCAATCGAGCGTCATCCACACGAGTGCGATGCCGGCCCAGCCGCCAATGCGACGCGCCGTGCTCACCTCGTGCTGGCGTGTGCCGTCGCCCACTGGCTTCGCCCAGCGCGCGTACGCAGCGGCCAGCGCGAGCACCGCGATCCAGACGCCGGGATACGGCTGCCAGTGCCACTTCCACGGAATTCCGCGCGCGGAACACCACCACTGCACGTTCACGAGATCACTTCACTCGTGCGAGGAGTGGAAGATCGTGCATCCAGTCCGCCTGCCGCGTACCGAATGGATACACCACGTGTGCGCTGTCATCGGGGGTGAACGCGATCACCTGCGCCGCATGCCCGACCTGGTAGTTGCCCGACGAATCGGGTGCGTCCGCGACGGCTGGCGCAACGTGGACGGATTTCTCGATGTCCTTCACCTGCTCCAGCGTGCCGCGCAGCCCGATGAACGAAGGATCGAAGTTGGAGAGCCACGCCTGCAGCTTGTCCGGCGTGTCGCGCGCAGGATCGGTGGTGACGAACACGACGCGCACTCTGCGCGTGACTTCGAACGGGAGATTTCGCATCACCGCGGCAATGTTCGTCATGTGCACGGGACACACATCCGGACAATTGAGGTAGCCGAAGAACAACAGCGTCACCGTGCTGTCGGTCTTCGCCCGGAAATCGAACGGCTGTCCGTGCGTGTCGGTGAGGGTGAAGCTCGGGCGCGGAATCGCCGGCGCGAGCTTCGCTCCGCGATATGCGCTCCCGCCGCTCTCAGCGCTGATGCCGCAGCCGGCCAGCGAGAGGAGTGCGCTCGCAACGACGAGCGCGGCAACGAGCGAACTACGAACCGGGGAGGACACGCGTGAAAGATAACGTGCGCGTGCCTCTCCTCGTGCTCACCCCGCCAGAGAGGCGTAGTCATCGCGCGACGCCTGATAGCAGGCGCACGCGGCACCTTCGAGACCCGCGCGATCGGTGATCGTGATCTTGCCGCGGGAGTAGTGGATGAACCCCGCCTTCTGCAGCGCGCCGGCAGCGAGGGTCACTGCGGGGCGGTGCACGCCGAGCATGAAGGAAAGAAATTCCTGGGTGAGCCTGAACTCGTCGCCCTCGACCCGATCGTGCGTGATGAGCAGCCATCGCGCGCACCGTTCTTCGAGTGAATGCAAACGATTGCATGCGACGGACTGTGCGACCTGATTGAAGAACGCGAGCGCGAAGCGCAGCAGGATGCGCGAGATGGAGTCACTCGTCGCGATGATGCGCCTGAGCGCCGCGGCGGTGATGCGATACGCTTCACCTTCTACCTGCACCAGCGCACGCGTCGTGGCGGAGCTGCCGTGCAGGAGCAACGGCAGGCCGGTCATCCCTTCGAATCCTATCGTTCCGACTTCGACGATGCCGTCCGGGGCGTCGTGGACCAGCGACACACATCCGGAGACGGGAAAATGGGCATACTGGATCTCCGCGCCGGCCTCGTAGAGCACGTCGTGCACGTGGAGCCGAATGTGCTCGAAGTCCGTGGAGATCTGTCCGAAGTCGCTCGCCGACAGTCTGGCGAGCAGCGAATTCTTGGTGGCTGGTCGAGTGAGGGGCTCTGGGAGCCGTGTCTTGAGTGCCATTGTTTCCTCTCTTCTGCCGGGGAACGTGTGTTCACGGCAGAGGGGAGGCGGCCGGCGGCCATCGCACACCCAAGTGTCGCTCGAATCATGACGGGGAGCGTTCGCCAGAAGGCGGCGGCTCCTCGACTGTAATTGTAGCGCCTTGTACCCTGTACTGACGTACGATTTTGTACTTTCGACAGTTAAGGCCCCTGAGGCGGGCCTGCCGCGTCTGTTGGCGTGAATCCCGGGCAAGAGAGCACGGGTAGCGCCGGATACCGAACAAAGGCGGGGTCGACGTCGGCCAGTCGGCACCGGTAGAACCGAGAGCCTCGACGGTTCTGGATGACGTGCACGTTCGTGCAGTGGTCGCACAGCCCTGCGCGCGTGAGATCGCCGAACCGTTCGCGGTTCACGCTTCCGGCTCCGCCACTCTGCGACGCACGCGCGCACGGGACACGCTACGCGCGCGGCCCATCTCCCAATCCACGTCCCGTCGCCTGCTCGCCACGCAATACCAGACACGTGCACGTCGCGTGCGCAATCAGTCGGTCGCGCTCATCCGTCACTCGGCACTCCACGAGCCCCGTCGTCTTGCCGCGCTGCACCACCCTCGCAGATGCCGTCAGCGTCGCCCGCCACACCGGGCGAAGAAAGCTGATCTTCATCTCGAGTGTTGCGAACGATTCCTCGGCAGCGAGCGTTGTGGCGAATGCGAAGCCCATCGCGGAGTCCGCGAGCGTCGCCAATACTCCCCCGTGCAGCGTTCCCATCACGTTGCCGTGGCTCTCGGGATTGGTATCCATGATGAACACGGCGGTCCCTTCACCGAATTCCCCGGGGCGGAAGCCGAGCGTGAGCGCGAGGGCCGGCGCGCGAGCGGTACCATCTGCAATTCGCTCGAGAAACGTCTTCAGCCGCGTCTCGCCAGTCACACGCGCACCACGCCGACGTAGTTCTCGGCGAGACTCGCCGCGGCATCGCGCGACGACGAGACCCAGCGCAGCTGCGCCAGCTGCAGCTTGCGCTGAAACGCGTCATCGCCGGGAAAGCGGTGAAGCATTGTGGTCATCCAGTACGAGAAGTGCTGCGCGCGCCACACGCGCCGCAGGCACGTAGCGGAGTACGACGCGAGCGACGCGGGCGATCCCGTTCGATACCATTCCTCGAGCGCACTCGAGAGTACGCGCACATCGGCGACCGCGAGGTTGAGGCCCTTCGCGCCCGTGGCCGGCACGATGTGCGCCGCATCGCCGGCAAGAAAGAGCCGGCCGAACTGCATCGGCTCCGTGACGACGCTGTGCATCCACGCAATCGTCTTCTCGACCACCGGCCCCTCGGCGAGCGTGAATCCGTCGTCCGTCTCGAGCCGCAGATGGAGCTCCTCCCAGATGCGATCGTCGGGCCAATCCTCGATCGTGTCGCTGCGGTCGCACTGCACGTAGAGACGCGTCAATATGGGCGAGCGCATGCTCAGCAGTGCGAATCCGCGCTCGTGCGAGGAATAGATGAGCTCCTCGGCGGATGGCGCGACAGACGCGAGAATGCCGACCCAGCCGAACGGATATTCGCGCTCGTAGCGAACGAGATGTCCCGCCGGAATGGAATCGCGCGAGATGCCGTGAAAGCCATCGCATCCCGCGACGAAGTCGCACTCGAGCTCCACCTGCTCGCCATTCACCGTGTAACGCAGCCGCGGTGTCGTGGAGCTGATGTCGTGCACGCTCACGTCTTCCACCTCGAAGTGCAGCTGCGCGCCGGCGGCGATCCGGGCGGCGATCAGATCCTTGACGACCTCCTGCTGCCCGTACACGGTGATCGTGCTTCCACCCGTGAGCTCATCGAAGGCGATGCGGTGATCCGCGCCCTCGAAGCGCAGCGAGATGCCGCGATGGACCAGCCCCTCGCGATCGAGGCGCTCGCCCAATCCGGTCTCGCGCATGAGGTCGACGGTGCCCTGCTCGAGCACACCCGCGCGCACGCGCTTCTCGATGTACTCGCGGCTGCGGCGCTCGACGACCACGGAATCGATGCCCACGCGCGCGAGCAGATGCGAGAGCATCAGCCCTGCGGGTCCCGCGCCGATGATGCCGACCTGCGTCTTCTCGCGCATTCGCTATTTCCCTGCTCTCGGAATCTCGAGCGATGCGATGAGATCGCCGACCACCCGGAACGCGGTGTTCGCTGCCGGCACGCCGCAATAGATCGCCTGCTGCAGCACGATCTCCTTGACATCCTCGGCCACGAGATCGCCCGAGGTGAGTGCCGCACGCACGTGCATCGCGAGCTCCTCCCAGTGATGAAGCGCCACGAGCGTTCCGATGACGAGAATGCGCCGTGTGCGCACATCGAGTCCGGGGCGCGCCCAGATCTCGCCCCACGCGTAGCGCGTGATGAGACTCTGGAACTCCGCCGTGAGCGGCGTGGTCGCGGCAATGGCGCGATCGACGTGTGCGTCTCCGAGCACGGAGCGGCGCACGGACATCCCGCTGGCGAGCCGATCGCGCTCCTCGTCGCTCTTGTCAGTCATCGGATTCTTCCGGAATCGTTTGATGGGTCATAGGGGGTGCCCCAGTGCGCGCATGAGTCTGATCATGGCTTACCCGCCGTAGAAGGGAGGCCACGCCGGATCGCGCTTCTCGCGGACATTCGGTGGTCACGGTCATTGCTGCGCAAATTCGATGTCGAGTGAGACAAGCGTCTCCGCGAGATCACTCATCGCCCGCCCCTCGCGCTCCGCTCCCGCACATGCTGCGCGAGCGCATCGCGCACGAGCTGCTCCGACGCGCCGAGATACTGCTCCGCGCTCAGGCGATGCTCGATCTCTTCTCGGCTCAAGTGCTTCGTGACCTCCGGCATCTCCGCGAGCACGGAGGCCAGCGCACGCTGCTCGGCCATGGCGCGCGTGGCGCCATCACCGATGATTCGATGCGCGTCGAGCTTCCCCACGTGCTCCGCCAGTGCCATGGACGCCGACTCCGCGAGCGACACGCCGCGCGTGAGCTCGACGTCGGCACGCATCCGCGCAGCATCGACCTCGAGTCCGCCGATCATCTCGGCGGTGTGACGAGCGGCGCCAGCACTCAGCCGTACGAGCGCCGGAATCGTCTCCCACTCCGCCTGCCAGCCGCCGAGCGCACGTTCGTGCTCCTGAGGCATCGCGGCGAGCATCGTGGCGACGAGACCCGGCACGCGCACCGATGCGGCGAGCACCACGGAGGAGCCAACGGGATTTCGCTTCTGCGGCATCGTGGATGAGCTGCCGCGTCCTTCACCGGCAGCCTCGAACGCTTCCGCCACCTCGGTCTGCGCGAGCAGCGCAACGTCGCGCGCGATCTTCCCCATCGCGCCGGTCGCGACGCCGAGCGCGCAGCAGAGCGCCGCGAGCCGGTCACGACTCGCATGCCACGGCAGCTCGGGCTGCGATAGCGCGAGATCAGCCGCCATCACGCGCGCGACCTCCATGCCGCGATCGCCGAATGCGGCGAGCGTACCGGATGCTCCTCCGAGCTGCAGCACTCGCGCGCGCTCGAGCGCATTGCGCACGTCTGCGCACGTGCGATCGAGCATCGACATCCAGCCGGCGGCCTTGAGCCCGAACGTGATGGGTGTGGCGTGCTGCAGCCACGTACGCCCCGGCATGATCGTCGACGCATGTCGCCCCGCGAGCACTGCCGCTGCATCGGCGGCGCGCTCCATCGACGCCAGCACGATCGTCGTCGCATTGCGCACCTGAAGCACCATCGCCGTGTCGATGATGTCCTGGCTGGTGGCGCCCCAGTGCACGTATCGCGCGGAGTCGGCATCGATGCGCGCGACGCGATCCGTGAGATGGCGCACGAGCGGAATGGCGAGATTTCCCGCCTGTGCGGCATCCGTTGCGAGAGCGGCGAGGTCGTAACTCGCGACCTCCGCGCTCTGCTCGATTGCATCCACGGCCCGCTCGGGGATGACCCCGAGGGCCGCTTCGGCCTTCGCGAGCGCCACTTCGACGCGCAACATGGCCGCGACGAGTCCCGCATCCGACAGCAGCGCGTCTACGGCAGGGTCGCCGAGAAGCGCATCGAAGATCTTCATGTGCGCTCAGACATCGAAGAACACCGTTTCGCCTTCACCCTGCAGCACGAGATCGAAGCGGTAGCGGTCGCCGCCAAGATTCTTCGCGATGAGAGTCGATCGACGCTCCGGTGGGACCCTGGAGAGAATCGGGTCATCGGCTGTCGATGGCTCATCGTCGAAGTAGAGGCGAGAGGCCAAGCGCGTCAGGATACCACGGGCGAGGATGCTCAGCACGAGATGCGGCGCCTGCAGCGCACCGTCGGGACCGGGCACGCGACCCGGCATCACGGTCTCGATGCAGAAGCGACCCTCCGTATCCGTGGGAGCCCGACCGTAGCCGGCGAACTCGGAGTCGAGTGGCTTCGCCTGGTGATCGTCCGGATGCGCGTAGCGGCCCGCAGCATTCGCCTGCCAGATCTCGACGAGTGCGTCTGATACGACGACACCGGCGCCGTCGCGCACGGTGCCGTCGATGATGATGTGCCTGCCGGCCGCCTTGCCTGTGCCCGGATGTGCGCATCCCGGCTCGCTCAGACAGATCGCGAAGAAGGGACCCACCGTCTGAAACGGAGTCAGCTCAGCCACGACGACTTTCCATTGGTGTGGCGGTACGGCCCCGCAACACGATGTCGAAGCGGTAGCCGAGCGCGTACTCGGGTTGCGTGAGCGAAAGATCGAAGCGCGAGATCAGCCGCTCGCGTCCTCGCGGATCTGGAACGCTGTTGTAGATCGGATCGAGCGCGAGCAGCGGGTCACCGGGGAAGTACATCTGCGTGACGAGACGCGTGAGGAAGCTCGGGCCCCAGAGCGAAAAATGGATGTGTGCGGGACGCCACGCGTTCGTGTGGTTGAGCCAAGGATACGCGCCAGGCTTGATGGTGAGAAAGCGATAGCGTCCGTCAGCGTCCGTGATGGCCCGTCCCGCTCCCGTGAAGTTGGGATCGAGCGGCGCATCGTGCTGATCCACGCGATGCGAGTAGCGGCCCGCGGCATTCGCCTGCCAGAGCTCCACGAGCGAGTCGCGCACCGGACGCCCGTCCTCGTCGATGATGCGGCCCTCGACGATGATGCGCTCGCCGAGCGGCTCGCCCCGGCCGCGGTGGGTGAGGTCGCGATCGGCGTCGGTGACCGACGAGTGTCCGTACACGGGCCCGGTGATCTCCGACAGCGTCTGTGGAATGAGCACGAGCGGCTGCCGCGGATGACGCAGCGCCGTGCTGCGATATTCCGGGAAGTCGCGCGGAGGGTGAACGTCATCCCTGGGACGCCGATAGGTGTCGCCGGCCATCGATTGCTCGCGGAAGCAGACCCGCCAAAGATGGTGCGGGTACGACCATCCTGCACAATGGGCCATCCCATTCGGGCAGGTTGCAGATGCCGGGACGCAGATGCACCTTCGGCACGTTCGACTCCCCGGAAACGAGCGTGGCGTACGTGCAGACCCGAGATGGCGGACGATTCATCGATCTGAGTCACACGATCGAGAGCGGGATGATCACCTACAAGGGGCTTCCGGCACCGCTCATCTGCGATCACCTCTCGCGCGAGCAGTCGCGACCCATGTACGCACCCGGTACGGAATTTCAGATCGGGCGCATCGAGATGGTGTCGAACACGGGCACGTATCTCGATACCCCGTTTCATCGCTACGCCGACGGCTTTGACCTGAGCGGGCTATCGCTCGAGTGCATCTCCGATGTGCCGGGTGTCGTGATCCGGATCCCCGCCGCGGAGAGCCGCGCCGTGGAGCGTTCCCATTTCGGAGCGATCGAGCTGCGTGGGCTGGCAGTGCTCGTCAACACCGGGTGGGACCGACACTGGCGAACGGATCAGTACTTCGAGGGTTTTCCGTTCCTCACGGAACAGGCCGCGGCCTATCTGCGCGACGCGGGGGCCGTGCTCGTCGGCATCGATTCCCACAACATCGACGATACCACCGCGGGCACACGTCCCGTTCACTCGACACTGCTACGTGCCGGCATCCCGATCGTCGAGCACATGACCAATCTCGGCGCGCTTCCCCAGCGCGGCTTCCGCTTCACTGCCGTGCCGCCGAGAATCAGCGGAATGGGAACGTTTCCCGTACGTGCGCACGCGCGGGTGTAGCCGCGGCACGAAGTGATGCGAGCGACGGCCTCTCCGAGTGCGAGGTGCCGCGATGATCGCGGCCGTCGTGTATCAGGTCAGGCGTATTGATCGGCGGCCGCGCGGAATGCACATTGAGAGATGATTGAAACCTTCCTGATGGAGCGCATGCAGTCGACGTACGAGAACGTCGTCGACTTCGATCTGAGCGAATCCGGTGTGCGCCCCGTGACGCTCCGAGACATGGTGAACTTCGGCTTCGATCTCGAGGCCCTCATGGATTCCCCTCTCGGCTACAGCCAGTCGAACGGAACCATCGAGCTCCGCGAACGAATCGCCGCGATGTATCCGGGCTCGACGTTGCATCACGTCGAGGTCACCAATGGAACGTCGGAGGCGAATTACATTCTCGCGCTCACGCTGTTGCGAGCGGGGGACGTGGTTGCGCTCGAGGTTCCGAACTACCTCCAGCTCTGGGGCGTACCGCGCAGCCTCGGGGCTACGGTCGAGCGCTTCGAGCTCGAACGCGTTGACGGCACATGGGAAGTGGACTGGGAGGCGTTTGAAAAGGCCGTCACACCGAAGACGCGCTTCGTCTACGTCACGAATCCGAACAACCCCACCGGTGCGGTGCTCTCACGCGAGGCGATGCTGCGCATCGTCAAGCGCATCGATGAGGTGGGCGCGTATCTGATCGCGGACGAGGTGTATCAGGGTGCCGAGATCGAGGGTGAGCGCACACCGAGCTTCTGGGGGATGAGCGATCGCGTGATCGTCACGAGCGGGCTTTCCAAGGCGTACGGAATTCCGGGGGTGCGCATCGGATGGATGGTGGGGCCGCCGGAGATCATCGCCTCGTGCTGGGCGCAGCACGACTACATCACGATCTGCCCGAACAAGATCTCCGATCACATCGCACGCGTGGCCGTTTCCGCGGACGTGCGGACGAAGCTCTACGCGCGCACTCGAGGCGTACTGCGCGAGAATCTCCCGACCCTGCAGTCGTGGGCAGCCGAGATGGGTGATTTCTTCGACTTCACGCCGCCACAGGCGGGCGCGATCGTGTTTCTGAGGTACAACTCGGACGCAGAGAGCATTCCGCTGGCCGAGCGCATTCTCAGGGAACAGTCGACGCTGATCGTGCCCGGTCTCCATTTCGGACTCGAGAGCTACATGCGCGTGTGGCTCGGTGCGAAGCCCGAATACCTGCAGGCGGGGCTCGCTCGCCTGCGCGCCGGTCTGGCTCCCCTCGTCGGCGCCGGCGTGTAGCTCCCAGCGCCGTCGAACGGGAGAAGTCGCGTGGCGAAGGCGCTTCCGCAGCCGGTCGTTCTCGGTGCAGAGGAGTGTGAGCTCTCGGTGAACGTGCCGGAGCTCATGGAAGAAATTGCCCAGGGATTCATCGACTACACGGCGGGTCGCACCGTCGTACCGCCCGTGGGCTATCTCGGATTCGCCGAGCCCGCGGGCGATGTACATCTCAAGTACGGCTACGTCAAAGGTGGTGACGTATTCGTCATCAAGGTTGCCGCAGGGTTTCCCGAGAACTCCCTGCAGGGCCTTCCCACTGGCGACGGCTGCATGCTCGTGTTCAGCAGTCAGACCGGGTTTCTGCTCGCCGTTCTGCTCGACCGCTCACGACTCACGGACCTGCGAACCGCCGTGGCGGGAGCCGTTGCCGCGCGAGCACTGGCACCGCGATTCATCAAGCGCATCGGCGTTCTCGGCTCGGGTGTGCAGGCGCGCCTGCAACCACTCATGCTTCAGCAGGTCACCGCCTGTCGTGACATCGCGCTCTATGCGCGCTCGGCGGAGCGTGCCCATTCGTGCGCATCGGATCTCGAGCTGATGGGCTATCGTGTGACGCTGTGCACGACTGCGGAAGAAGTGGCCGAAAGCTGCGAGCTGATCGTGACGACCACCGCTTCGCGCGTCGCACATTTTCCCGCGGCGTTGGTTCGGAGCGGCACGCACATCACGGCCGTTGGCGCGGACGCGCCCGGCAAGCTGGAGCTCGACCCTGCGTTGTTCGCGCGCGCGGAGGTGGTGGTGGCGGACAGCATTGCGCAGTGCGCGGACCACGGCGACCTCGCGTTCGCGCTCGCTTCGGGAGACATCGCATTGCATCGCGTGCGCGAGCTCGGCACAGTGCTGGCCGATCCGGCGTTGGGACGTACGAGCCAGACGCAGATCTCGATTGCGGATCTCACCGGAGTGGCCGTGCAGGACATCGTGATCGCGACGCACGTGCTGCGACGCACGCGTGGGGACGCGACCAAGCTTGACGCGATTCCTCACCCGGCATAGCATACGGCCGGTCGAGCGCAATGCGCTCGGGAAGAGCAGCAAGGTGATGGAGCTCGCCTCTAACCGCCGGATATTCGCCGGCTAATGGCTCCTACGCGATTCGCTTGCGTAGGAGCCATCTGCTTTTCTGCTCATGACGGTCACCGCTCAACGGCCGAGGTGGACGTGAAACTGTTCTGGGCGATCGCGTTGGGAGCTGCGGCGGGCGGTGTCTCGCGATTCTATCTTGCGTCCGCGATCCAGCAGCGATTCGGCGCATCCTTTCCGTGGGGAACACTCGCGATCAACATCACGGGCAGCCTGTTGCTCGGCTTTCTGATTCGATATGCGATGGCGACACCCGCGATCTCCGCAGAGGTGCGCGCGATGTTGACCGTCGGATTCTGCGGCGGCTACACCACCTTTTCGTCGTACAGCTACGAGACTCTGGTGTTGATCGAGGAGGGGCAGGCTGGACGCGCCGTCGTGTATTCGCTGAGCAGTGTGGTGCTCGCGCTGATTGCGACGTTCATCGGCTTCGTTCTCGCGCGCGAACTGATCGCCTTTCGCCAGCACTTCTGAGGGAGGGAGCCATGCAGGACATGGAGGGTGAGCGCGATCTGCTGCGCATATTCATCGGGGAACGGGACAAGTACCACGGAAAACCGCTGTATCACGGCATCGTGGATCTGCTTCGCCGGAATCACTTCGCAGGCGCGACGGTGCTCCGCGGAATCATGGGGTTCGGCGCGAGCTCGAAGCTGCACACGGACCGCTTCGATGTGCTATCGCTCGACATGCCGATCGTGGTCGAGTGTGTCGAGGCCGCGGCGAAGATCGACGCCGTGCTGCCGGAGCTCGAGACGATGGTTGGCGGTGGGCTCATCACACGCGAACGCGTGAGAGTCGTGCTGCATCGTCCCGGCGCTCCCACGTGAGCTCGGTCGCTCAGCGGGTCTTGAGCGCGAATATCAGAACCTTTGCGGGTGGACTCTGGAGCTTCCAGCCGACCGGCGAGTTGATGCCTGCGGCGACTGCCAGATATTCCGTTCCACCTACCTGGTAGGTGATGACTCCGCCGCCGATCGGCGCGCCGGCGGCGTAGCTCCACAGCTCGCGACCGTCCCTCGCATCGAAAGCGAGGATCTTCCCGTTCAGATCTCCGGTGAAGACGACGTCCCCCGCTGTCGCCGTCACTGCGGCGATGATGGGAGTGGGCGAGGCATAACGCCACTTCATGCTGCCGTCATCCGCGTCGAGTGCGCTCAGCCACCCGCGCCGGGTCGAATCGTTCGCGCCGAATGGCGCGCGCAGCTTGTTCGAGCCCGTCCACGGCAGCGCTTCTTTTCCCTTCAGCTTCCCCGGCTGATCTGCCGAATACGTCGCGATCGTCGTGCACCAGTCGATCGAGCCGACGTACAGCATGTTCGTCCGCGGCGAATACGACGGCCCATTCCACTCCACGCCGCCGTTCACGCCCGGGCAGAAGCGCGCGCCCTTGCCGGTGAGCGGTGCGTCGATGTTCTCGATCGTCGAGACTGCGGTTGCGTACATGTGGCGACCGCTCGCGCGGTCGACCCCGTACACGTGACCGTCCTTTCCCGCGGCGATCACGAGATGCCGCCCCGCTGCCGTCGTGAGCAACAACGGCGCCGCCGCGATGTCCCAATCGTGGTAGTCCTGCTTCAAAAGCTGGTAGAAGGTGTCGAGCGTTCCCGCGTGTGCGTTCAGGGCAACCACTGAGTACGTGTAGAGATTGCGCCCGGGACGCACGCCGTCGATGAAGTCCGGCGCCGCATTTCCCGTGGGCGTGTACACCAGACCGCGAGCGGTATCGAGCGCATAGGACGTCCACGACGCACCGCCCACCTTCGGAAATCGCTCCGTGCCCTCGGGCCACGTGCGAGCTGCGTCGCCGCTCTCCGGAACGAGGTCGAAGCTCCAAATACGTCCGCCGGTGCTCGCGTC
>DATGDQ010000035.1:0-2595 GCA_035310785.1 Gemmatimonadaceae bacterium
CAAAGCGGCTGATCGTGTCGTGATCTTTCCGCCGGATGCGCTGCGCAGTGGCGATCGCGTTCGCGAGACTCGCTGAGCGCTTCGAAGCGACGCTACGGCGCGGGCTCACTCTGGCATTAGACCTCTCGCGCCTCGTAGGGCGCGTGCTCGATCGTCGACAGCTTCTCGCGCAGATCGTTCACGAGCGTCGCCGCAGTCTCGTCCGGCAGCTCTCCCTCCACCACGAGCGTGATCGACGTCGGACTCTCGACGTATCGCACGACGACTCCCGCGATGTCGATTCGATGAACGCCAAGCTCGTCGCCCGACATCGGGAGCGACCGGTGTGCGACGGGCGGAACGAACAATGCCGCAAAGACATCGAGATCGGGGTCGGCGCCGTACGCCGCTCGCACCGCGTCGACCTCTCGCGAGATCATCGCTTCCATGCTCTCGCGATGTTCCTTCGCCCACCGCTTGCCGGCGAACAGCCACAGTGATCGGACTCTCCACAGATGATTCGCCCGTCGGTCAGCGCGCGTTAATTGCCACTGCCTCCAATTTCGCTTCGTCAGTCGCCGCCAGCTCCACGATCCAAGGTCGAGCCGCCAATCGTCGCCGTTGTCGCGAAATCCTGACGCACGGGCATCCCCCGTCTCGACGAGCCCGCGACTGATCACAATGGCGTCACCTTGATCGGTGAGCGCGGCCGAGTGCCGGTGAATCCAGCCGGGAGACTCGCCGCTGGTCTGTCTCGAGGTGATGGCGAGGGTGTTCAGATCGAGCTCCGCAACCTGCGTGGTTCCCACGATTCGCTCCGCCGGATAGCCAAGGCTGCCGATGATCACGATGCGGTCACCCACTTCGGTTGCGCTGTGAAAATCGGTGGGAGGGAACGCGTCGCGAGGGTAGCCGAAGATCTCGATCGAGCCATCGGCGCGGCGTACAACGACATCGTTGTAGATGTAGAAGTCGCGATCATAGGCGTCCTCGTGCTCGCCGGCGATGTGAACCGTGCGGCCATCGGCGAGCACCGTCGTGCTCCGACCAAAACGCGCGAAGCTCCATCCGGGCTCACGGCATTCGCCACTCTCGAGCCCGAAGTGCTGACTTGCGGCGTATGCACTCAGCTCGGATCGAACCAGCCATTCCCACACGGGATTGGTCAGCCGTTCCGGATTGGAAGTTCCGAAGCGCGGCGTGCGCCATTCCGCGAAAAGCGCTGGCGTGACGAGCGGCCCCGGCCCTCGCTCCCTCGCTGAATTCTCGTCGTCAGCGCTGTGCAGCGGCATCGTCCGCGCCGTTCGCCGTGACGCGCTCCAGAGCGCCGCGCACGCGAAGCCGCAAGCGTGCCTCGTCGCCGGAGGAAAGAGACTGCGACGACGTGGCGAGCGCTTTTCGCATCTCCGCGGCGAACGCGAAATGCGGCGGACACAGCTCGCACGACGCAAGATGTGCCTCGACCTCGCGGTGCGACATTGCCGGCAGGCGACCATCGAGATAGTCCCACAGTCGCCGCACTGCAGTCTCACAGTCGATCGGAGGCGGAGCCGTAGATTCCGGAGTGCCGGGCTGCATCAGATCTCCTTCGAGCCAGTGGAATGCGAGTTCTTCGAGCCAGCCGGAGATGGCGATGCGGTGTCGAACCCGGCATCGCGAGCGTACGCGAACAATTCGTCCTGCAGCATTCGACGTCCGCGGAAAAGGCGCGATCGCACAGTTCCGACGGCGACGCCGAGCACGAACGCGGCCTCTTCGTACGTCTGTCCCTCGACATCCACGAGCACCACGGCTCCCCGATAGTGCACCGGCAGCTTCGCGAGCGCGGCGTCGATGGCGCGACCCAAGTCCGCCTGTTCGACGATCTGAGCGATGCCGGACTCCTGTGCCTTCCAGTGGGCTCTGGCCGTCGCCATCGAGTCGAGCTCCGGATCATCGTACGGCGCAAAATCGAAGCGCGAGTCGCGCTGCATCGTGCGCAGAAAGACGTGATGACACACAGCGAACAACCATCGCCTGGGATCGGAGCCCTCCCTGAACGTGTGCCATCCCTGAAGCGCGCGAAGGTACGTCTCCTGCACGAGGTCATCGGCGCGCGCATCGTCTCGCGTAAGTGAGCGCGCGAAGCGAGCGACGTCACCGATGCACGGCATCGTCAAGCGCTCGAAGTCGTCCCGATTCGCAGCGCCCGCGTGAGCGGGCGCGGGACTCGGTCGAGTCGAGCTCTGATCGACGTTGGGCATCGACTGACTTGCGTCTGACGTCGGCAAAGAGATCAGGTGAAGAGGCCTCGGCGGGAATTGTTCGCCCAATAGAGTAGACCGTCGCCGCCCCCAAAGTTCCAGGGGGTGCGGAGGCCGGAGCCGATCGCGCGAGGAGCAGCCACTGGCCCGCTCCTCGCGCGAACGAGGGATAACTAGAACGAGACGAGCCCCTGCATTCCGCTGGCCGGCGCACCGGCCGGAACGTCAGGGCGAGCCGCCAGCGTGCCATCCGGATTGATGACGAAAGTGCCGATGGTTCCCGTGCCCGCCTCGAGTGTGTAGATGAATCGGTTGCCCACACGGTCGAGGTCGAGCGGAGTCGCTCCTACCCCCGAGTCTCCCGTGTGCCCAC
>DATGDQ010000036.1:0-2992 GCA_035310785.1 Gemmatimonadaceae bacterium
CGCGCGCGGTCATGGCGCTCTGCGGCCTCGCGCTCCCGCTGGCGGCAGCGCGCATTCTCGGCCGATCCAACATGCCGATCGCGGTCGTCGCGCGCCAATCGGTACTCGGTCCGCATGCGCTCGTCTTTCTTCTGCTCGCCATCGCTGCCCTCCTCGGTGTCGCGCTGGTCAAGCTCCATGGGCGCGTGGACGGTTGGCGCGTCGCGTTGCTGATCGTCGTGCTCCTCGCTCTTCACTCGGTCGCCTCATGATGACGGAACGCACGATTGAGATCGTGAACAAGAACGGGCTGCACGCGCGCCCGGCGGCCGAGATCGTGAAGCTCTCGGCGAAATTCAAGTCGGACATCACGATCGTGCGCGACGATCTCGAGGTGAACGGAAAGAGCATCATGGGTGTGATGATGCTGGCGGCGGAGTTCGGCTCGAACATCCTCGTGCGCGCGAACGGTCCCGATGCGGAGCAGGCGGTGGACGCCATCGCAGACCTGGTCGCCGCCAAGTTCGGGGAGCGCTAGTGGATCGCCGCCTCATCGGCATTTCCGCGTCGCCCGGCATCGTTGCCGGGCCCGTCTACGTGCTGCACTGGGAGGTTCCCGAGGTGCCGCAGCGGATCGTGTCCGATGAGGAGATACCGGACGAGATCGAGCGCTTCAGCGCCACGCTCGCACGCGCGCGCGAGCGACTCGAGTACGTGCGGCGGCGCGCGGCGCATCACGCGGGGGAGGAGGAGGCCGGCATCTTCGAAGCGCAGATGCTGATCCTGCAGGACACCGACATGATCGGCCGGGTGGACGGCCTGATCCGGCAGAATCTCGCGGCCGAGTCGGCGTTCGAGATCACCATGCTGGACCTTCGCCACCACTTCGCGCGGCATGCCTCACCCATGATGCGCGAACGCGTCGGCGATCTCGCCGATGTGCAGATTCGCGTGCTGTCGCTGCTGCTCGGGCTTCCCGATCACGATCCGGTGGACGTGCCCAAGGGAGCCAATGCGATACTCGTGACGCACGACCTGACGCCGAGCCTGACCGTGCAGCTCGATCGCGAGGCGATCGCCGCAATCGCCACCGATGCGGGCACCCGCGTGTCACACGTTGCCATCCTCGCGCGCTCCCTTGGCATTCCGGCTGTCGTCGGTTTGCGCGATGCGACGAGCCGGCTGCGCACGGGCGAGCTTGCGATTCTCGATGGCGGAGCGGGAACGATCTCCGTGAATCCGACGGCGGAAGAGGTACTCCAGTTCAACCAGCGCTCGCAGAGAGAGGCCAAGCTCTCGCAAGAGCTCGAGCTGCTGCGCAGCGTCGAGCCCATCACGCTCGACGGACACAAGCTCGTGCTCCGTGCCAACATCGATTTCCCGGAGGAAGCGGAGTTCGCCGTGCGGAGCGGCGCGGACGGCGTTGGTCTCATGCGCACGGAGTTCCTCGTCGTTGGCCGCACGACGATGCCCGATGAGGAAGAACAGTTTCGCGCGTACAGGCGCGTTGCGGAGTCATTCCACGGCGCCCCCGTCGTCATTCGCACGTACGACATCGGAGGCGACAAGCTTCCCGTGGGCGGCCATCCCGTGGAGGCGAATCCCTTTCTCGGGTGGCGCGCAATCCGGATGTGTCTCGATGAGCCGGAGATGTTCAAGGTGCAGCTCCGCGCATTGATGCGGGCGGCGTCGTACGGCGACGTGCGCATCATGCTGCCCCTCGTCGTCTCGAATGACGAGGTGCGCCAATCGCGCGCCCTCCTCCACGAGTGCTCGCTCGAGCTCGACGCGCGTGGCGTGCCGCATCGGAACGACATCCCGCTCGGTGTCATGATCGAGACCCCGGCGGCCGCGGTGTCCGCGGACAGCTTCGTGGGGGATGCATCGTTCTTCAGCATCGGAACGAACGATCTCACGCAATACACGCTCGCGATCGACCGCGGGAACGCGAATCTGGCGCCACGGTTCACCCCTCTGCATCCCTCCGTTCTGCGATTGATCAAGCGGACGGTGGACGTAGGCTTGGAGAACGGCATCGAGGTCACCGTGTGCGGAGAGATGGCGTCACAGCCGCTCACGGCATTCGCACTGATCGGACTCGGCGTGCGCACGATGAGCGTCTCGCCGCGGTCGGTCACACTCTTGAAGCGACTCGTGCGCGGGACCACGGCGGAAACCGCCGCGAAGTGTGCGGCCGCGGCAATGGAGGCGCGCACAGCCGAGGCATCGGAAGCGATCATTCTGCGCTTCTTCACCGATACATTCGGCGAGATCGCCGAGCTCCTCGACGGCTTGCCCCACGCCTTGTGACCGCGGTAAAATGCAAGTCGATCGCTTCAGTCTGCCGGCACACACGGAATGCCCCGGCTGATCCGCGCGCGAACCCTCCTCGCCTCTCATGAACAGCTTCGTATTCACGTCCGAGTCGGTGACCGAAGGTCATCCAGACAAGATCGCGGACCAGATCTCCGATGCCGTGCTGGATGCCATTCTCGCGGCCGATCCGGACGCGCGTGTCGCGTGTGAGACGCTCGTCACGACGGGGCTTGCGTGTGTTGCCGGAGAGATCACCACGAATACGTACGTCTCCATTCCCGACATCGTGCGTGGAACGATCTCATCGATCGGCTACAACGATGCGAGCTTCGGCTTCGACGGAAAGACCTGCGCGGTTCTGAGCACGATCGACCGGCAGTCGCCGGATATCGCCCAGGGCGTGGACACCGGTGGGGCAGGCGATCAGGGGATGATGTTCGGCTACGCGTCGGACGAGACGCCGGAGCTCATGCCGATGCCGATTCAGCTCGCGCACCGGCTCACGCAGACGCTCGCCGAGCGCCGGAAATCGGGTGCGCTTCCGTGGCTGCGTCCCGACGGGAAGGCGCAGGTGACGGTGGTGTACGAGAACGGGCGCCCCGTTCGCGTCGGCACCGTCGTGGTCTCGACGCAGCACGCGGAGACCGTTTCCAACGAGGAGCTGCGGGCGTCGATCATCTCGGAAGTCATCGAGCGC
>DATGDQ010000037.1:0-18293 GCA_035310785.1 Gemmatimonadaceae bacterium
GGTATTCCCAACCTCCGAGCCTGAGGATCGCAACCGCAACCGCGATGAGTCTGGAGTGCCGAGAGCGATGACGCTTCGCAAGCGCAAGAGTGCCGCACCGAGGCGTGTACAAATGAGCATGGACCGCGAGCAACTGCACGAGCCCGCCGGTCTCGGCATTCGACGCGTGGTGCTGTCTCTGCTTCGCGACGCCAGCTCCGCCGGCCAGGAGCTGCGCAAGACCGCCACGAGACACGGCCCGAAGAGCGCGCAAGCCGAGGATGCGCTTCACGATTTTCGTGTGGCGATTCGCCGCCTGCGCAGCTGGGTTCGAGCGTTTCGCCAAATGCTGCGCGGCAGTGTCTCCCGCAAACAGCGACGACAACTCGCAAAGATCTTCCACGCGACCGCAGTGGCTCGCGACGCGGCCGTACACCTCGAATGGATGCGCGAGCAGCGCGAGTCATTGGATGTGACGGGGCACGCGGCTCATGCCTGGCTCGGACGACGGCTGAAGACTCGACGAAGGGCCGGCTGGGCGGCAGCGCTCTCGGCAGCCAAGCGATTCGAGAGGTTGAGGCCGAACCTGGTTTCGGGCTTGAGAGACTTTCGTTGCCTTGAAGACGACGCACCACTCCCTGCAACGGGTGTTCTGATTGGCCGACAGCTCATGAAGAGCTCCGATGCGCTCGAGAAGTCGCTCGCCGCAATCGAGAATGCGTCGGATGTACGCGGCGTTCACCGCGCGCGGATCAATGCCAAGCGCTTGCGCTACCTATGGGAGAGGGTGGCGCCGATGGTTCCGGAGGGTGAAGCACTGATGCAGTCGCTCGAGCAATTGCAGGACATGCTGGGCGATCTGCACGACGTGCACGTGCTCGCGGCTACTCTGCGCCGCCGTGCGGCGAAGAAGAGAGCGACGAGCACGCGTGCGCGGCAACTTGGCATTCGTGCTCTGCAGCAGCGACTGGGCGACCACCGCACACTCGCATTTGCGCTGGTCGAGCGCACGTGGCTGCATGGACGAGCCGCGCCGTTCTTCTCGCGAGCTCACGAAATGGCCCGCGAGATCTCACGACTCGCGGAGGTCGCTCCTCCAGACCGGAGGGATGCGCGCGACCACCCACGGCGAGCAGCCGCTGAGATGCGTCGCTATACGCGGTCGACACCCCGAGTGCCACGCGCCCGGTGAATCCGGCCCGTGATCGATTGCGCGGTCGAGGGATTGTAATGGATCGATACAGCCGCGCGTCAATTACCAGGGGCGGGCGCCGCACGGCGCCTGTCTCGTTCTGACGCTCTTGCTGGCTTCGTGCTCTCTCGTATTATGGAGGCCTTCGCGCAGGCATTGATCTCGGCCTCATGGGGCCAATCGCCGTCGCGACCGCTTTGCAGGGCCGCTGGGTTTGGTACGGATTCGATCATTCGTCGATGCTCGACGGTGATATGAAGCCGGTCCGTCCGCCGGTGGCGCTTGCATGTTGGACTCACCCACTGGAGACATCCATGCGCCGTGCCGTTCGATTTGTTGCGTTAGTATCTACGACGCTCTCTTTGGCGTGCTCGGGCGATGGACTTACCAGTCCGCACTGCGGCCTTGGACTTCCGTGCGAAAATGGTCCAATCACGTCCCTGGAATTCATTCCGGGAAAGGACACGCTGCTCGTTGGTGATCGAGCGCGGATCGTCGTTCGTGCGCTCGATTCCGCGGGTGCGCAGGTGACGAACGCGACGTTTCAGTACGCGTCCTCGAACACGCGTGTGGCGGTCGTCGACGACTCGGGCATCGTCACTGCGCTCGACACGGGAGTGTCCATCCTGACGTTGAGCTCAGGCAACAAGACGGCGCATGATAGTCTTTTCGTTCTGTCAGCCGAGCCGTTCGCGTTGGAGAGTGGTGGCGAATCGAGTTGCGCGATGCAGCATCTGGGACGCGTCCTCTGCTGGGGCTTGAATGACGTGGGGCAGCTCGGTTTCTCGTCAGACTCGGTTTGCTTCGGCGAGGTCCCACAGCGAGAACTCAAGTGCTCGATCTTCCCCGGCCTCGTGTTCCCTGCGCCTCGCTTCGACTCGGTCAGTGCCGGTGATTCACTGTCGTGTGGGCTCATGGACGACACCAGGATAGCTTGCTGGGGCGACAATTTCCTGGGACAACTCGGAGATGGCACAACCGCGCAAAGCACGGTGCCGAGCGTCGTCTTCGGACCCGGCGGCTACACCGCGGTTTCCGCCGGTGGGCACCACGCATGCGGACTTACGGTCTCGGAAATCGCATTCTGTTGGGGAAATGACGACGCGGGCCAGCTCGGCGATGCCCGACGCGTTAACAGCACGACGCCCATCCCAGTTGTGACCAGCCAGCAGACACCACTGCTTCTCGTTGCCATCAGTGCCGGGTACGAGCACACGTGCGGGCTCGTTCCCTCCGGAGCCGCCTTCTGCTGGGGCGACAACTCTCGCGGACAGCTGGGTACGGGAAACACCACTCCGAGCGATACTCCGGTCGCGGTGACTGGCGGACACGTGTTCACATCGATCAGCGCCGGCATCGACACGTCTCGGTCGGATCTTTCACGAGCGGGTGGTGCCCTTCGGTCCTCCTTCACGTGCGGACTGTCTGGCGGCGCGGCCTACTGTTGGGGCGCCGGCATCGGCCAACCCCCCACGCCCACCCTGGTGAGCGGAGCGCTCTCGTTCGTGCAGATCAGCTCGGGCGGCGCGCATGCGTGCGCACTCACGCAGGCCGGAGCCGCGTACTGTTGGGGTTCCGACGCGGACGATCAGCTGGGGAACGGACCGGGCCCGAGCAGCAGTGCGACGCCCGTCGCGGTCGGAGGCGGCCTCTCGTTTACCAGCATCTCGGCCGGCCGTCGTCACACCTGCGGAACCGCGACCGACGGCACCTCGTACTGCTGGGGCTCGGACGTCTATGGCGGGCTCGGGAACACCTATCAGGCCGCGTTCCGCGGGCTGCCTCAGCCGATCGGTCGGCCTCTCCCCAGCACCACGCCTGCAGCATCGGTTGCACGCGCTGGAATCACCGCGCTCAAGGTCGTGCTGCAGCGCTAGGAGCGAGACTGCGACGCGGCAGCCCGTTCCGCGCCTTCCCCTCCTTGACGCGAGCGCGGTAAGGAAACGACGGCGCGAGGGCAGTTCTGGCTGAATCGCCTCGCAGCAGCGAGTACGAGGCTGTACGAGAGTCCATGGGCGACCGCGTCACCGCAACCGAGGCTCCTCATTCCGCCGACACGGCTTACGTCGTCGGCGTGATCGCGCTCGGGAGCGTCCTCCGCCTGCTGCATCTGGGCGCGCCGAGCTTCTGGTTGGATGAAGCGCTCAGCGTCGCCTATGCACGCATGCCCTGGACGCAGTTCGTGCACGTGATGCAGGCGCGAGAGCTGAACATGCTTCCGTACTACCTCCTGCTGCGCGGCTGGATTCATCTCGGGACGGGAGAGTGGATCGTCCGGAGCCTCTCCGCGATCTTCTCCATCGCCACGCTTCCGCTCTTCTATCGATTGGGCGCGCGCCTCTTCGGAAAGCGCGCGGGACGGATCGGTGTCCTCCTCCTCGCGCTCGATCCATATCACATTCGCTTTGCCCAGGAAGCACGCAGCTACAGCCTGATGCTGCTGCTCGTCACGGCATCGACGCTGCTGTTCGTGGACGCCACGGAGGGCTCCTCGCGAAGTTCGACTCGGACGTGGGTGTCCTACGTCGTGACGGCGGTGCTCGCTGCATACACCCATTTCTTCGCGATTCTCGCGATCCTGGCGCACTGGGTGTCACTCGCGCTCGTCCGGCCGAACGGCGTCGCGTGGAAGCGCGCTGCGCAATCCGCTGCTGCGATTTGCATCTTCCTCGTCCCCATCGCCGCATTTGTGCTGCTGGGACACGCCGATTCTGCAGAGTGGATCTCGAAGCCAACCGTCAGGCGCGTCGAGTACCTCGTGTATTCGATCATGGGCGGCGACAACACATCCGGCGCGCGTCTGTTCGCCTATCCCGTGTATGCAGTCGTGCTGGTCGCCGCTGGAGCAGCCGCACGACGGGTGTGGCGCACACCCGCGCACGAGCGTGATGTGGAGCACCTCGCGCTGGTCATTGCCGGGGCGTCGCTTCCCATCGTTCTCGTTCTCGCCGTGTCTGTCGTCAAACCGATCTTCGTCGACAAGTATCTCATGGAGTGCCTTCCGTTCACGGTGCTGCTGCTGGCGATCGGTGTAGACGCATTACGCCCGCGAGCGCTCGCGTATGGCGCACTGTTCTTCATGCTCGTGCTGTCCGCACACGGGACGGCCGAGTATTTCCGCCACACGGACAAGGACGATTGGCGATCGGCCACGCGTTACGTGTTCGCCTCGGCACATTCCGGCGACGCGGCGCTGTTCTTCCCCCGCTACACCGTGACCCCGTTCGAGTACTATCGCGCCCCGTTCGATTCGAGTGCAACCCGAGTAGCCGTCGTGTATCCCGGCATCTTGGGTGACGGCGATGTCGGGACCGCTCTCTCGGCTGTCCGGCATCGATACAGCCGTCTGTGGGCGGTGTTCAATCAGGATGGGAAGGCGGGGGTCGTCGTTCGCGATTCGCTCGCGCGACGATATCCACTGCTCGGAGACAGACAGTTCACGGGCGTTCGCGTGCTACTCTACGATACTCGTTAGTCAGCCCCCGTCGCCCGTCGAACGAGTGTGGGTGCATCGAGAACCGCTCAGATCTCCCAGTTGCTCCACAGGAGCCCGTTCCGCGCCTTCCCCTCCGGATACTCCGTGAGCGACATCCGCAGATCGGTCCAGCGCACGCGACCGCCCATCGAGAGCAGCTGCTGATAGGCGTCGACATACTCGGTCTGCACCCTGAACGCGACGCGTCGCGTGCCTCCGCGCCGCGCGAAATCGGCCAGCGTCGATACCGCGCCGGCGAGATCCGACTGGCGCGCCAGCACGAGCTTGAGCACGCGCGTCTCTTCGCGCGCGCGTCCCTCCACCAGCGGCACGGTGTGGCAAAGGGCAAAACCCGTGATCTTCCCGGCCTCACGGAAGAGAATGGTCTCGCCGAGCCCCAGCGCATCCGTGATGGCAATCTCGCGTGTGAAGTCGCACGCGGGCTGCACGCTCTGTGACAGCGCACAGCACTCCACGAGCACACTCTCCTTGTCCTTCGCACTCAGCCGTCCGAACGCAGTCGGCGCCTCGCTCGCGGACGCAGCGTCGATCGTCACCGTGACCGTCAGCTTGCCGGGCGCAAAGCCGAGCGAGGAGTAGAAGCCGATATTGTCCATCGTGCGCGGCATCGTCTCCAGTCCAATGGTCAGCGCCTGCGCCGCGATCAGCCAGTCGATGCCGCTCCGCACGATCTCCTTTCCGAGTCCCGCGCCCTGCGCATCCGGCCGCACCGCGAGCGGCCCCATCCAGCCCTCGCGCCCCGAGCAGTGCACGATGTTGAACGCCGCGATCTCGTCTCGCTCGTCACGCCAGATCAGCGCACCGCCGTTCGCATCCTCGATCGCGTAGCGCCAGATCGATGGATTCAGGAACGGAACACGCACGCCCACGAGGCCATCGCGACGGTACCGCTCGGTGAACGCCTCGCTGAACACGTGATTCAGCGACGCATGATCCTCGGGAGTCGCCGCGTAGGGCCCATCGGGGCGCGGAGCGCGCCACGACCTCGCGATCGCCATCAGTCCGCGGCTCCCGCCTCTTCGAGATACGGCGGCATCAGCGCGCTGTCGTCGGGGAGGAGCGGCTCATCCGGCGCGCCATCGTGCTGCACGACCGTCGACGAGCCCTGCTCCGGGTCGTAGCGCACCGTGATCACGTGGTCGAGCATGTCGCGCACCGATTCGATGTGCGTGATCAGAATGACCTGCTCGAAGCGATCGTTGAGCCGACGCAGGAGCTCGAGCACGCTCGCCCTGCGCAGCTCGTCCAGCGAGCCGAAGATCTCATCGAGAATCAGCAGCGAGAACGGCTGTCCGGCGCGCTCCGCGATCATCTGCGAGATCGCGAGTCGCAGCACGAGATTCGCGAGATCCTCCTCGCCACCCGAGATCACCGGCTTCGGGCGGCCATCCTCCAGCACGAGAATGTTGTATTGATCGTCGAGCTCCAGCTCGTCGTAGCGACCGTCGGTGAGCTCCGAGAGAAATCCGCTCGCGAGCTCCGACAGCTCGGGACGCAGCTGGAAGTTCAGATCGGTGCGCAGATCCGTGTACGCGCGGTCGAGCTCGTCGTGCAGCCGCTTGTGCACGGTTAGCTCGCCGAGCAGCCGCTGTCGCTCGCCGAGCTCCTTCGCCGCGGCATTCGCGACGTCCATCGCCATCGACGCGGCGTGCGCGTTGCCATCGGCACTCACCATCGCCAGCTCCGCCGCGCGTACCTCCGCGAGTGCGCGCTCGTGCTCCACGCGCAGCGTCGCAAAATCGTTCTCGGAGACGGTGATCGCATCGCGCCGCATCTTGAGCTCCGCAATGCGCGTGGCGAGATGCGCCGCATTCGCGAGCACCTGCGACTGCTCGCGCAGGAGCGTCTGCTCTCGCTCGATCTGCGCGCTGAGGCGCGTCACCTTCGCATCGAGCGGCATCAGCCGATCGATCTCCAGTCGCACGAGCTCGTGCCGCCTCGCATCGTAGCCCGCGGGAATCGCATCGAGCTCCCGCGCGAGCACCGCCTCCCGTTCCTGCTTTGCGGTGATGTCGCCAGTGAGCTGCGAGAGCTCCTGCACGGCGAGCTGCACCTTCATCATTCGCCGCTCGAGATTCGCGACCTCCTGGAACAACGCACGCCGGCGCTCATCGAGCGCCTTCACATCCTCGGGCATGTCGAGCAACTGCTCGAGCCGTCCCTTGTAGTAGTTCCCATCCACACGCACGGTTTCCATTTGCGCGTCGAGCA
Organism: Gemmatimonadaceae bacterium; assembly: GCA_035310785.1. Taxonomy (GTDB): domain Bacteria; phylum Gemmatimonadota; class Gemmatimonadetes; order Gemmatimonadales; family Gemmatimonadaceae; genus FEN-1250. The sequence continues at coordinate 6,879 of DATGDQ010000037.1, forward strand.
TTTCGAGCACGCCGCGCAGGTGCGCGCCAAGCGGGCGCGTGCACGTCGGACAGAATCCCTCCTCGCCCGTGGCCGCCAGCCGATCCCGCTGCTGTTTGAGCTCCACGTACTGCTCGCGCAACGACTGCCGCTTCGTTTCCGCCTCCTGCCGGTCGCGCACCCACTCCGTGCGACGCGCCTCGAGTTGCCCATCCACGAGCTCGAGCTCCTCTCGCCGCTCCTCGAGCAGCGCACTCACCTCGAGATCGAGCTTGGGCGCGGTCTCCACCTTCTGCCGCCGCAGGCGGAGCTTGTGCAGCTCGTCCGCGAGCGCTGCCCCGGTCTCGATGAGCGCCTGTCGCCGTCCCTCTTCACGCGCGAGCACCTCGAGGCGCTGGAACTCCGCATGCAGCTCGCCGTACGAGTCGAGCTCGCGCATCAGCTCTGCGCGCTCGGCGCGCGCATTCGCGATCTCCTCCAGATCTCGTGCGAGTCGCGCCTTGTCGCGCGCCGCCGACCGCTCCTCCTCCTCGGCCACGCGCATCTCCGCGATCAGCGCGACGAGCTGTTCGCGCTCGCGCTGGACGCGCTCCCAGCGCGGGGCGATGGCTTCGAACGCTGCGGTCGCGCCGGCGTGTCGAGTGCGAGCGCTCTCGCTCTGCTGTCGGGCGGCGACGAGCCTGCGCTCCGCCTCCGAGAGCTGCTGCTCGACGATGGCCGCATCCGGCATCCCCTGCCGAATGCCGCCGATCTGCGCCACCAGCGCGTTCTTCTTCGCGCGCACGAGCGCCTGCGCGCTGCGGAGCCGCTCGTACCCCAGCACGTGAGACAGAAACTGCGCGCGCTCCGACGGCCCCATGGCCGCCATCACGCTCAGCTCCTTCTGCCCCGTGAAGTACGTGTTGAAGAACTCCTCCCGCGTCATGCCGAGCCTGCGCGTGAGCAGCTCCGTCACGCCGCTGATCGAGCTCGCGATCGGCGCGGAGGCGCCATCGAGATAGAGCTCCGCGCTCGTGAGCCCGCGCACCACCCGATACCGGTGTCCGCCGAGATCGAAGTCGAGCTCCACGCGCACCGTCGCGCGCGCTCCCGCACGGTTGTGGCGAATCGATTCGCGTGTGCCACGCGCGGCGCTCGTGCCGTAGATCGCCCACGCGATCGCCTCGAGAATCGTCGTCTTTCCCGAGCCGTTCGCGCCGATGACGCCGGTGAGCCCCGAATCGAAGTCGATCCGCGTATCGGCGTGCTGCCGGAAGTTCGTGAGCGCAACGCTATTGAGGCGCACCTACTCCCTCGGCGCAGCGGCGGCGGCCGCCTCGATGTCGTCCGCCTGTTTGAGGTACTCCAGGCCGAGTTGCACGAGCGCGCCGCGATCGAGCTCTTCGTCGAGCGGTCGGCGCTGCAGATATGCAGTCACCGTCTCGACGAGGGTCGGTCTGCGTCCGCCACCGCTTCCGCTCGAGCGCGTCGTATCGGGACGCCGCGTGTCGAGCTGAAAGTGCATCGCGCGCCGCTTGAGCTCGCGCAATGCTCGCGAGTCGAGCTCACGCACGATGTGGCGCGGCACGTCGCGCACGACGAGCCGCACGATCTTCTCGTCGATGCCGCCCTCGCAGTCGGCGCACGCGTTGCGAATGGCGATGTCCAGCTCCGAGGCGGACATCCCGCGCGCCGCGATCGAGTCGAGACTCACCAGCGTGCGGCTCGCCTGCACGTGATGGAACGTGTGCTGCGCGATGTCGAGATCATATTCGATGAAGCCCTTGCCGGGCAGACGCAGCTGCGCCTCCTGCTCGAGCTCACTCCACGGATCGGTGCTCGTGTACTCGAGCGATCCCGAGTAGTACGCGTTGTCCTCGATGCGCTGATGCACGTGGTAGTGACCCAGCGCGATGTAGTTCCAGCGCGAGGCGGCGAGCGCGGAACGCGGAATCTCCATCGCGGCGCGATCCCCGCCGTACGGCAGTACGCCTTCGACCTCGCCGTGCATGACCAACACATTGTAGCGCGCACTCGAGTCCGGCGAGAGCTCCGGCCGGGGCCCCGTGAGATCCGGTACCGCGAGAATGGAAAGATCGCGCTCGGGAAAGGGCAATCGCTTCGGCTCGTCGACGACGACGTGCACGCCGAGCTTTCCAAAGAGCTTGAGGATGCAACCCGTCTCGGTGGCACGCGGACGATCGTGATTGCCGGCGATCATCACGACGACCGCGTCCGGGAGCGACGAAGTGAGCCGCGCGAATTGCGTGAAGGCGTCGATGATCGCCGGGTTCATCGGACGCACGGTGTGAAACACGTCGCCGGCAATGACGACGACGTCGGGCGCTAGCGCGATCACGCGATCGATCGCGCGGCGGAACGCGTGGGCTACGTCCGCTTCGCGCTGATTGATTCCGGTTGGCGTGAGCCGATGGTACTGCCGGAAGCCCAAATGTAGGTCGGCGAGGTGTACGAGGCGCACCCAGCAAATTTAGCCGCCAAGCCGTAACCCCGCTACATGCTTGGGGATAGGCAAACTCGCCGGAAAACGATGGTTACGGCGCGATACGGGTTTGCATCGACTGCACGATGTGCGTCTGGACCTGCATCGTGGAGACGGGATCCACGATGCGGGTGACCATGCTCTTGATCGTGATCGAGATCTCCGACTGCACCCACCACCCGTGCTTCCGGTCCATCGTCATGCGCCCGGTCACCGTGCCTGTCGACCCGACCCTGAGCGATTCGGAGACGAGCGCCGCCGCGCTGTCGCGCGAGATCGTCCCGTGAATCGAGATGTACGCGAAGTTGCCGTTCGACGAGAGCGAGTCCAGTCTGTACGTCGTGCGAACCTTCGCGGAGTGCGCCGAATCGCTCTCCTGGCTCACCGGGATGAAGGCGGTCCGCTCCCAGGTGGATCGAACGGCAACGATCCTTTCGGGGAGCGTAGCCGGCATTCCCGAGTAGAGCGCCTCCACCTCCGGCGACACATCGTCGGACGCGCCGAGCAGCTCGGCCGAGCCGTCGCGCGCGATGTGGAGCCGCGCCTGGCGCCCCTGCATGGCGTGGCGGATGGTCTCCGTCGGCGCGGTGGCGCCCGTGCCGTGTCCCTCCATCGACACGGAATCGGTGATCGCGAGCACGGTCGTGCCATGTCCGTCGCTTCCCTGCACCAGCGAGTGCGAGAGAATCATGATGTCCATGCGCGATGTCATCGTGGTATCGACGGAGTGCACGTTTCGCGTGCCCACCATCTCGACGGACTGTTCGAACCGCGTGTACATCGTGTCGCCCACGCGCGGTTGGATGCGCAGCATCACCGTCTGCGCCTGCGCGGGCATCGATGCGCCCGCGAGGATCGCTGCAGCTACTACGAGTGCGCGAGCGAGCCGGTCTGGCACCGGCTCAGAACGCGTACGGATCATCATCCGGGAGTACGCGCAGCGGCGTTCGTGCCGGCGCGGGCGCGGACGCCACCGGCACGATCTTCCTGAACTGCGACTTGAAGTACGCTCCGACCTTGTCCGGCGCGTGCGCGAGCGTGGCATGCAGCGCTCGCAGCACGTCCTCCTTCTGATGCAAGCCGATGACGTCCTGGAGCCACGACAGCGTGAGCGACGGATCCAGTCGCCGCAGCTGTCGAAGCACGGCCACGTCCAGCTCGACATCGGCCGCCTGGGGAAAGCGCTCGACACCGTCGCGCCCGCGCATGACCGCGGGGCGAGGAAACGAGACGAAGATCGGTTGCGTGAAATGCGGGTGCCGAACCATCAGCTGTCCTTTCGACAACGTTGCGAGCTTGGTGCGCGTGGCAGCGCTGAGCACCGCATAGCCTGGTGTCGCGAGCTCATCGCCATCCATCCGTCCGTACAGCGCCGTCCCGGCATTCCCGACGACGCGGCGATGGACCTGTGAACGAAACTGCTGGGCGCTGAAGAGCACGAGCCCGAGATATCGGCCACGCTCGGAGATATCGAGCAGCATCTTGCGAACGTACGTCTCGGGTCCGTCGGCCGGCGCGTACTTGTTGAGCTCGTCCACGAATACGACCACGTGCGACACACCGAGATCGCGTTTCTCCAGATGCTCGCGCAGCTTCGAGACGACCCGCGCGAAGATGAGATCCTGCGCGTCCTCCTCCGCGAGCGCGACGTCCACTACATACACCGCACGGTCCTCGAAGTGTCCCCAGGGCAGATCGCTGGTCTGGCCGTCGTTCGTCACGAGACCGGCGCACCGTTGGGAGATGTTCGAGAGCCGGTTCCGCACCTTGCGGATCGTCGCCACGTGATGCGTGCGCCAGTGCTCGTTCCCCTGGTCTTCCAACCCGTTCAGCAGGTCGCGGAACCAGCGTTCGAGATCGGTGAACGACCTCACCTGGTGCTTTTCCTTGAGGACGCGATCCTCGAACTCGTGATTGATCACGCGATCGTCGATGAAATCGATGAACGCATCCGCCTTCGCGTCGATGTCATCGCGATTGAGCAGCACCTCGGCGAACTGAAAGACTTCCTTGAGGCCCCAGGTCAGAGGTTGCACGTTCGCCAACAGCTCCTCGTTCGAGCGCAGCGTGTTCAGCGAAACGTTGTCCTTCTTGTAGGGCGCGAAGTAGCGAACGTTCCTGAACGGCTCACAGGGCACGCCGAGCGCTTCGTACATGTCGCGATCGCCGTCCTCGAGCTCTGCGGGCTGGTCGAGGAAGCACAGATCCGAGCCCTTCACGTTGAAGCACACGGCGGCCACCGATCCCTTGCTCTTCGGAAAATGCGCGAAGAGTGATGCCATCAACCACTCGACCGCACTCGTCTTGGTTGCGAGTCCCGAAACTCCCGTGATGTTGAGATGCGCGGCCTCCGGCCCCACCAGAAACTCCGCATCGAGATAGATGGCCGAGTCCATCCCGCCCGAGCGATAGAGCCCGATCGGGATTCCGGTGTTCGCATCCTCGCGCAGATAGCTGTCCATCCGCAGCGCGACCGCGACATCGGCTTCCGTCGCGAGAAATACCTCGCCCATCGGTACGGGCTGCAACGGCTCCTCCGGCACGTGGCGTAGTACCGCCGCGCTGTACAAGCGCACCTCGGCACGCTCGGTCGGTGCGAAGGCATTCTGGGAGGGATCCCCGTCGTGGCCGAGTACATCGAACAGCGGCGAGGCGAGATCGGTGTAGCTGAATCCTTCCGTCACGACGCCGTACGCGTGCGGGATGTGTCCGTCGACGGGCTGTCGGCCATCCACGCGCACGATGGTGCCGATCCCGACGGGTGAATCGATCGCGGTCCAGAACTGGAACTGATGCGGCGTGTTTGGCGTGCGTTCGGTGGCGACGACGAGCCCGAGCGGTGCGGTCATGAGTCCTCGAATGCGAGCGCGCGCGACGACGCCGCGGCGGAATTCGAAAGGTAAGTGGCTGGCGACGACGGGCGCGCCGTACGCGTCTGCGGAAGGGCGCCGGCGGGCCCGCTAGGTCATCGTTGCGCGCAGAAACTCCTCCGCGCTGCGAATTCCGTATGCCATACGATCCCACCGCGGGTCGGGCGCTGCGAGCGGCATCGACTCGGCGAGCAGCCAGCGAGAGAGCTCATCGGCGCGCTCCGAGAGCGACTCGCGTGGCATCACGCGCATCTCCACGCGCACGAGGCCCCAGAGTGCATCGCGCCCCTCGGTGTCGCGCAGCCGCAGATACCAGCTCAGCACCTCGCTCCGCCCGCGGGGCGCGATGCGCATCACGCTCGAGCGCTCGCCCTTGCGCAGCGAGAGCACAATCGCGAGCGCGTCCCCCTCCGCATACAGCGTCCGGTGGCTCTTCACCACGCCCACTGCGCACGAGGACTGCGCCACGGCTTCGCTCGCACCGATTCCGCCATCGATCATGATCGGCTCGCCGCTCGACGCGCACCACTTCTCCGCGAGCGATAGCTCGAGGCGTTCGCGATCGCGCGAGACGGCGAGCGTGGCCCGCTCCAGGAGCAGCGTCGGATGCGGGGCGGGGACAGAGCCGTCGGAGGCAGGGCGCGTGGTGTCCTCCAGCATCGCGCCGAGCGCGCTCTCGAGAGGCTCGCGCGGAACGTAGGCGAGCGGCGCGTAGATGCGATGCCGCACGAGCGGCGCGAGCCAGGTGCTGAGGCGGCGCTCGTCTCTGCACCGTACGACCGCGGCGGAGGTGCCGTGCACGAGGGGATATGCGCCGATCCACCCGATCACCTGGCTGCGCTGCGTGCCATCGAGAAAGGCACGAATTGCCGGTACCGGGAGTCCTCCCACGGAGCGCGCACGCAAAGTTGCATCCTCGGCGCCCACGGCGTCTATCACATGCGGGATTTCGAGATCCCGCTCCATGCGTTCCAGCGGCGAGCCACTTCCGGTTGCCGTGCGAACGCCGGGGATCAGCCGGGCCAGGTGGCGTTGAGCGGCATGCACGGTTCGAAGAGTCTCGAGGGCGCCACGCTGCGCGTCCGGGACCGCCGACTGCTTCTGCCGCTCGGCACGTCTCTCCGCGCTGTCCGCCCCGTCACTCGCTCTCTCTTTCACTTCGCTGTGATCTCCAAACTCGTGGCGCTCGCGACCATCCTAACGGTCGCTACCGGATGTGACAAGGCAAAAGAGTTCGTGTGGGCCGGCCAAAAAGCCGGACCGCCGCAGCTCGCGCCGGGTGACGAGCTCAATCTGGCGGGCAAGCCCGATGTGCTCTTCCAGGTGTTCGGCGAGAGCAGTGATCCGCGCATGGTGCCGATCGCTGCGATCGTTCGGGGCGAGCTCAAGCCCATCCTTCTCTCCCCGGCCGGCTGGCACAAGTTCGACGAGATGTACCAGCGCCCCGGCAGAAGCTACGCGCTCTTTCAGAGCGGGGTCGCGAATGGAACGGTGGATGTGAAGCGCGGCATGTGGTCGGATACCACCGATGCGCTGTACTCGCTTCCCGGCTGCGCGATGCTGACGCCCATGGCCAGCGTGAAGGTGAACGGACGCCCCGCCGCCGAGTTCACGCTCGAGTTTCTGGCATCGACGAGCGCCCCACCGTCGAAGCCGCACACGGGCATCGCCATGAGCCAGGATTCGGTGAATCGCGTGGCGCGCGCCGTCGCGCGCGATGTCGCCGCGTCCGTCGGCATCGCGGATGCGGCGCTCGACTCGCTGAACTTCCGCGCGCTCGCCATCTACACGGGGCTGAGCGCGTCGCCCACGATCTTCGCGTCGTTCATCGATGAGAGCGCCGATCACCCCATGTCCGTCGCCACTCGCACGACGCATCTCGTGATCGTCGCGGACAAGGATTCGACCGGGAAGTACCGCGCGACATTTCGGCACCGCATCAACGGTCCGCTCGCTGCCGCCGCCTTTCGTCGCTATTTCGATCACCTCGACATCGATGGTGACGGGATCGACGAGATCGTGTTGCAGGGATGGCAGTTCGGCGGCGACACCTTCCTGTCGGTGCTCGGATGGCGCGAGGGCAAATGGCAGGAGATCTTTCGTTCGCGCCCCAACTGGTGCCTGGACGAGCGCAAGGCCGCCGACTGACCGGCGTTCGGTTGCTGCCCGCTCGCTAGCCGCCGAATGACTGGTAGAGCTGCACCAGCCGCTGCACCCCCGCGATCACCTGCTCCCGCGGAGCGGCGTAGGAGAGCCGCACCCAGTCCGGCGTGAAGAACGCCGCGCCGGGAACGATTGCGGCCTCGTGCTGCTCGAGCAGCGCGGCCGCGAACGCCGTCCCGTCGCCACCTTGCTTCGTGGCGACGTTCGCGTACAGATAGAACGCGCCCTCGGGATACACGAATGGGAGGCCGGCCGCGACACGCGCCTCCTTCACCACGGCGTCGCGCCGCGCATGAAATTCGGACACCATCAGCGCGATGGCCTTCTCCGCCTCGCTCACGTTGGTGATCGCCTCGAGTGCCGCGTGCTGAGAAACCGCCGCGGCGTTCGACGTGGTGTGCGATTGCAGGGCGCCCATCGCCGCGCTCACCGCGCGAGGTGCGATCGTCCATCCGATGCGCCATCCCGTCATCGCGTACGCCTTCGCGACGCCATCGATGACGATGAGACGATCACGCTTGGTGGCGAGATCGAGCACCGACGCCACCGGACCGTTGTACGAGATCCGACGATAGATCTCGTCGCTCAGCACCCACCAATCGCGCTCGTCCGCGAGCTCCATGATCTCGCGCAGCTCGCTCTCGCTGTAGACGGCTCCCGTCGGATTGCACGGAGAGTTCAGCATCACGCCCGCGGTGCGCGGCGTGGATGCCGCATCGAGAAATGCCGCGGTCACCTTGAGCCCGTTCTGCGGATCACCGATCACCGCCACCGGCTTCGCTCTGCTCAGCGCCACCATCTCGTAGTAGCTCGTCCAGCTCGGCGTCGGGATCAGGACTTCGTCTCCCTCGCCAAACAGCGTGAAGCACGCGTTGAACAGTGACTGCTTCGATCCATTCGATACGACCACCTCGGATGCGGTGATCCTGTCACCACCCCAGCGAGCGCTCGCCTCCGCGGCGATCGCCTCTCGAAGCGGCATGATCCCCTCGGTCGCCGTGTACTTCGTCGCCCCGGCATCTATGGCGCGCTGCGCGGCGCGACGAATGAACTCGGGCGTGTCGAAGTCGGGCTCGCCGGCGCCGAGGTCGATCACCTTGCGGCCCTGCGCCTTGAGAGCTCGAGCCCGAGCGGAGACGGCGATCGTGGCTGATTCCTTCAGGAACGAGACGTTTGCGGAGGGCGCAAACGTACGCAGCGTCGCGGTTTCGGTCACAGCGTAGCTCTGGAGACTGGAGTGAGTGTGGTCTGCTATGTATACTTTACCACGCCGGCGCGCTGCCGGCCATTGAAAATCGGGGGTTTGGTGGAGCATGACCTGGAAGAGCGTGAGCGACCTGCTGTCGCCCGCAATCAGAACGTATTGCACGTCCTGCCGCATGACGCGGCTGCGGTTTCGCAGTTCATTGAGCCGGCGCTCGAGCGCCTGGACCCGGAAAGTGCGGACACGCAGCTCCTCGTGCTCACCCCCGATGCCGAGACCGCGGTTCTGATCGCGGAGGCCGCGACGCGCACGCGGACCGGCACTCCCGCACGTGTTCTCCCCGTCACGGCATGGCGCCGCGCGAGCCGGCTTCAGCGTCAGCGGCCTGCCTCGGTCATCGCCGGCACTCCGTTCGACATCCTCGAGCTGATTCGCGCGTCCGCGATCAAGCTCGAGACGGTCAACACACTCGTGCTCGCATGGGCCGACGCGATGAGCGACGCGGCGGGCGAGCCGCTCGAGGCGGTGATGGCCGAGGTCCCGAAGGATGCCGCACGAGTCATCGTCGCTTCGCATCTCACGCCTGCGGTCGAGGCGCTCGTCGAGCGCTACGCCCGTCGCGCGCGACGCAGCAACGCGACTCCGCCGGACGAGGGCACTCCACTGGACCTGCGATTCGTCGCGATCGCACCGCTCGCGCGCGCGAGCGCCCTGCGCCGGCTGTTCGACGACACGGATCCCGAGCGCGCCGCGGTGTACGTGCGCTCCGACGACGCCGCCAGAGAGGTCGCGCAGACGCTTCGCTCGATCGGCATCGCCGAGGAGCATCCATCGATCGTCATCACGCGTGGTGAGCCGGTGGACAACGTCTCGCTGGTCGTGCTGTACGAGCTGCCGATGACCGCGGAGGTGCTGCAGACGCTTACCCAAACGGGGAGCGCCGTGATCGCCCTCGCCACGGCGCGCCAGATTCCGGCGTTGCGTGTGCTCGCGGGCGGAGGCCGAGTCACCCCGTTCGTGCTCTCGGGTCCGGGCGCGAGGGCGCGCTCGCGCGACGAGAAGGTGCGCGACGAGCTGCGGGCCGTGCTCTCTGCTGGCGCGGCCGCGCGCGAGCTGATCGCACTCGAGCCGCTGCTCACGGAGTTCGACGGTGTCGAGATCGCGGCAGCGGCGCTCAGGCTGCTCGAGCGCGAACGCGAGCGCGAGCGTCCGGCGGAGAAGCCGGAGAAGACCGATCGCATTCTCGCGCCCATTGTCGAGCGCGCAGCACCCACGGAGCGCGCCGAGCGAGCGGATCGCGCCGAGCGTCCCGAGCGGAGCGAGCGCGCGCCGCGGGGCGAACGTCCCGATCGCGAGCGTGGAGCGCGTCCCGCTCGCAGCGACCGCGACGCGCCTCGGGGCGCATCGGCGCGCGCGCCCTCGCGCACACCGGCATCGCGCGGCGAGATGAGCCGTCTGTTCGTGAACGCCGGCAAGGCTGATGGCATGACGCCGCGCGATCTCGTCGGCAGCATCGCGAACGAATCGGGGATCAGCTCCGATCAGATCGGGAAGATCGAGCTGCGGGACACGCACTCCATCGTCGAGATCTCGACGCCGGTCGCGGAGCAGGTCGCGTCGAAGATGAACGGGATCACCGTGCGCGGAAAACGGCTGACGATGCGCGTCGATAACGACAGGCCGTCGAGCCGCACGGATCGTGGAGAGCGGAGTGATCGGGGTGAGCGCAGCTCGAGTCCGCGCTTCGAGCGGCCGGACCGAGGCTCGCGTCCGGAGCGGAGCTCGTCGGACCGGGGGACGCGCAGCTATTCGCCGCGAACCGATCGCGGAGGCCCGTCCTCACGAGGTGATCGCCCGTCGTCCGGGCCGCGCCGCGATGCACCCCGCCGCGACGGGCCGCCCCGCCCGCGCCGCCCTTCGTAGGCGGCGATGGACCCGGTTTTTTTCGGGGCTCGGCGAGGATGGGTGGAGGTCGTCACCGGCGTCATGTTCAGCGGGAAGAGCGAGGAGCTCATCCGCCGCGTGCGCAGGTCCATCATCGCGAAGAAGCGCGTCCAGATCTTCAAGTCGCATCTCGATGATCGCTACGGGGGCGTCTTCTCGATCGCGAGCCACGACGGGCGCGTCGTGGAGGCGATCCCCGTGGACTCATCGCTCCAGATCTCGCAGAACCTTCGCGACGACGCGGAGGTCGTTGCCGTCGACGAGGCGCAGTTTCTCGATGCCGGGATCATCTCGCTCGTCGGAACCATGGCTGCGCGCGGAGCCCGCGTGATACTCGCGGGAACGGACACGGACTTTCGCGGCGAGCCGTTCGGACCCATGCCGCAGCTCATGGCCGTTGCCGATCTGGTGGATAAGCTGCATGCGATCTGCGTGGTCTGCGGCGGACCCGCGAGCAGGAATCAGCGGCTGATCGACGGCCGGCCCGCCCGCTACGATTCGCCGACGATCATGATCGGTGGGCGGGAGAGCTACGAGGCGCGCTGCCGGCATTGTCACGAGCTGCCACGGCGCGACGAGGATCAAGTGCCGTTGCTGTGAAATGTTCTATTGCGTACAACGCAGGTGCTCCTGTATTCTAGCCGCATGCTTCTGATCGGTCTCACGGGCAACATTGCCGCCGGCAAATCCACGGTCGCACAGATGTTCGCGGACCGGGGTGCAACGATCATCGATGCCGATGAGCTTGCCAGGGAGGCCGTGGCGATCGGCAG
>DATGDQ010000038.1:0-5141 GCA_035310785.1 Gemmatimonadaceae bacterium
TGCGCGGGCTGCTGCGCGCGACGTACGAGAGGCAGCGCGTCATGGGGCTCATCGAGGAGCGCATGGCCGCGCGGCAGACGCGGCTCGGCGACGGCGATACACCGACGCCGGGGTACGCGATCACGAACGTGGGAGTGGGACTGCGCATCGTGGACGGCGCGCTCGTGCACGTCATCCGACTGTCGTGCGACAACCTGTTCGATCAGGTGTATCGGGACAATCTGTCGGTGGTGAAAGACTTCATCCCGCAACCCGGGCGGGCCATACGACTCGGCTACGAGATGTCGTACTAGGATCCGCGCAGCATGAACCACGCGGCAATCACCGCGACGACGATCACCAGAATCAGCGCTCGCCGGCGCCGCGTCGCGATCGATGCGCGCCAGCTCTCGAGATCGAGATAGTAGAGCCCCGGCGATGTCTCGCGCACGATCGCCTGGCGCACGAGCATGCGCCAACCGAATCCTCGTGGCTCGATTCCCAGGTCGCTCAACGGGCGCGCGCGCTCTGGCGACGTGACGCCCCCGCGTTCGAACGCGTCGACCACACGGCGCTCCTGGGCCATTGCCATGGCGACCACAGCGGCTCCCATGGAGCAAATCTTGTCAGTCCGCTCGCGGCAGAGCAATGGATGCCAGAAGTCGTTCAGCGCACTGGTATCCCGCATGCTACTTTTGACGAAACGTCGCGATTCGCGACCGGCCAACGGAGGAGGCGCACGTGAGTGATTCGCATTCGACCGCAATGGGCGGTGCGGCAGTCGAGGTCGGCAACGACCTTCCCGAGTTCCTCACGCAGGACTATTCGCGGTACAGCCAGGAAGATCACGACACCTGGAAGATGCTGTACTCGCGGCGCATGGACGCGCTCAAGGACAACGGAAGTGCGATCTATCTGAGCGGCGCGAAGCTGATCGGTCTCGAGCCGGACAGGCTGCCCGATCTGAAGGAAGTCAACGCGCGACTCGCGGCGCGCACGGGGTGGGCTGCGGTTGGCGTCGGCGGATTCATGCCCCCGGTCATGTTCTTTCGATGCCTCGCCAAACGGCGATTTCCGACGACACTCACGATCCGTCCTCGCGCGAAGCTCGATTATCTCCCGGAGCCGGACATCTTTCACGACGTGTTCGGGCACGTGCCGCTGCACGCCGATCCTGTGTTCGCGGACTTTCTGCAGCACTTCGGCGCGCTGGCAGCCGTGTCCCCGGGCGAGAAGGAGACAGAGGAGATGGCGCGCCTCTTCTGGTTCACCGTCGAGTTCGGGCTCATCAACGAGGGCGGCCGTACGAAGGTCTACGGCAGCGGCCTCATTTCTTCGCACGGTGACGCAGCCAACGCGCTCGGCCCCAAGTGCGATCGTCGCCCCTTCGATCTCGACGCGGTGATCTCGCAGCCGTACGAGATCGACCACATGCAGGACGTGTTGTTCGTGGTCGACTCGTTCGAGCAGCTCTTCGCCGCGGTGGAGACGATCGCCGAGCGGCGGGGCGTGCGCGTCTAGGCGCTAGAGGATCGCGAGCGAGCCAGGAGGCCCAGCGTCGAGCTCGAGGCGCACGCGTTCACCCGGCTCGAGCGCGCGAAGCACATCGCTCTCCACGAAATGATGCACGTGTTGCCCGGCGCTCCCGGACTTCGCACACGTGCACGTCATCGCGTGGAGCCGAGCCGAGCCCTCAGCGTGCGCGGTACGCACGCGAAATGTTTCACCGAGCGGCCCGAGGTGCGCGACCGTCGATTCGGAGATCTCGAGACGTCCGTCGAGCGGCGTCTTGCGCGACACCGTTCGATGCTCGATCAGCACCGCGTCAGCTCCCCCGCCGATCGCGATTCCGGAGCGGCGAGGCGGAGGATGTCGGCGTGATCGGAACTCCCCATCCATTGCGCGCGGGATCGGGAAGAGCATCGTGCCTGGCCGCCGCGCCCAGCGACTCTCTCTCGGTACGCGAGGGACGCATGGCGAGCCACAGGAGCCATATGAGCAGCGGCGGCACGGTGATCCAGAGCGCGACTTGCGAGAGCGGCGCCACACCCGAATACACGACCACGTTGTCCTTGAGCGCACTGAGTGTGACGCCGGCATCTCCGATCGAGAGGTTGGCGCTCCCGTGCTGTCCGGGCGCCCGATTAAGCTCGGCCGCCCACCGAGCGAAGGGCGCGAGCGTGACGCCGGCGAGGCCGGCCCAGTATGCGCCCCAGGCTCCCAGCAGATGACCCACGCCCATGCGGCGTATCGAGAATGCCATGATGTCTCTCTCCTTTGAGCCTACTACGCCGATCGGCACTGGAATGTGGCGAGTCGCGCGGCCCTGCAGGTCCAATACCGTTCCGGACGCAACTCCCCGAGCCACCGAAGCTTCTAGGGAGACTTGGTGTCCGCCACCTTGAGCGACTGCGCAGCGGCCAGAAGCTCCGCTTCCCGTGCCGGGGAATGCGTCAGGATCACGAGCTGAAGTCCTACGGCATTTCGGATCACGGTGTTGGGCGTGTCCACGTTCAGCGTATCTCCGTGCGCCGGCCTGGTGAGCTGGAGCTTGTGCGACGGCGCGGGACGACCTCCCAGCGTGAGTGCGCAGGCGGAGGTGCCGAGCGGCCGGCCGATGTCCATCCCTCCCATGCCCATTCCCCCGCGATAGAGTGCGTGCGTGCCGTGGATTTCCACGCTGCTCGAATCCGCGCCGATCCAGCGATTGCCATCGGCACCCGCCGCGACCGGAGCCTCGCGAAAATCCTTCGGCAGCGACAGCACGCCCTCGAGGGAGTCGGTCTTCCACTTCTGCTCCACCAGATCCGCGGCTGCGGACGACACCGAGCACTTCGGCATTCCCTCTGCGCCCTTCGCCCAGCCGTCGGGAGTGAGCCCGCGCCAGAACTCGAGCTCCTGCGGGGAAATTCCGCGTGGCGGCGCGGGTGCATCGGGGGACTGCGCAGTGGCGCTCGTTGCAGCCACGGAGGCGCCGATCAGTGCGGCGCAGAGCACGTTCGTGAATCGCCGGTTCATGAGCCCATCTCCATCGACACGATATGAATCGCCGGACGCGAGGCGCCGGCCGTCTGCATGAAGACTACCTGAACGCATCGATGGAGAAAGCCCCGCGCCTGTGTTGGTCCGGCCCCTTGTGGCTACGCGTGCGGATCGATCGATGAAGCACGCGGACCGCTGCCGAACATGAGCCAGGCGAACCAGGCCGCCAGTGCCGCATATGCCACGAAGCCCGTCCACACGAAGGCGTTCGCAAAGAGTGCGCGCAGCACGTGCGCGAGCGCGAAGGCGCCGACCAGCGCGTGTGCGAATCCGCCTGCCACGACCGATCGTCCGTAGATGCCGCCGAGCAGCATGGTGCGCGCGAACCATGTGGTCATGGCGATTCCGAAGAGCGCGCCGCCGTACAGTTGCCCCACCAGGACCGCCCCCGCGCTCGGCTCCATCGAGAATTGGGCAATCACCAGCTCGGGGGCGAAGATGAGCGCGAGCGCTGCGGCGCCGAGCACGAGCGCGATGATCTCCATGCCGCGCTGCACCATCACGCGAGGCTCACCGAGCGCGCACGCATGCGCGCACCGAGGAACGTCATCGGGATGAGCAGCACGAGGAACGACACGTGGTACCAGAGCGGAATCCGGTACCAGACCTGAATCTCGACGAAAATGCCCGTGAGAAGCAGCATCACTCCGAGCACGATCACACAGAGTGCCCAGGCGGATCCGGCAATCCGGGCGGCGACGTATCCCGACACGAGCGAAAGGAGCACGCTGCCGATGAGCAGCAGGAGGAGCGGTGTCGCGCTGGTGAGTGGCTCGGTGGTCGATGGGGTCAAGACGCCCAGGATGAGCAGCACCTGGTTCAATCCCAGCCACAGCATGGACCAGAGGACATAGCCGGCCACGACAGCGAGAGCTTGCTTCATGCGCTTCTCCGGATTGATGGATCGTCATCGAGCGATGCGGACGTATATTCTGGCACACAGATGCGGAAACCACTATCGCATGCCGGGCCGGTCTCGAAACGGGGACGCAGCGCCAAGGGGCACGGTGCACGCTCGGGCTCGACCAGAGAGCGCATTTACTCCGAGGTGCGGAGGGTGCCGCGGGGGAAAGTCGCGACGTACGGGCAGATCGCGTCGCTCGCCGGACTCGAGGGACAGGCGCGACAGGTCGGATACGCGATGGCCGCCGTGCCCGCGAGCAGCGCGATCCCGTGGCACAGGGTGATCAACGCGCAGGGCCGCGTCAGCATGCGCAGCGAAGGCCCGGGTGGGACGATCATCCAGCGGCAGCTGCTCGAGCGCGAGGGGGTCGTGTTCGACGAGGGCGGCCGTGTCGCGCTGTCACGCTTTGGCTGGAAGCCGCGGCGCCGCTAGCTCTTGCTGTCGATCAGCACCTCGTAGTGCGTCACGAACTCCTCGCGCTCGAGCAGATAGTCGTCGTCCGCGGGATAGTAGCGCGCGCGCTCGTACTCCTCGCCGGCGAACGCCTTGACGGCGTCGATCGAATCCCAAAGCGTCGTGAGCAGATATTCGGTCACGCCGTTGCTCGTGCGCCGCACCACCCGCACGCCGCGGTTTCCGGGAGTGCTGGCGTAATCCGGGATCCCGGTGCGCAGGAGATACGTGTAGTACGCATCGCCCTTGCTCTCGGGCACTCGTCCGTGCCAACTGCGTGCGATCATGTGGAACTCCAGGTGCGAATGGATGCCGGTCGCGTGCTCGCTCAGAGCACGAAGGGAATGAATCGTTTGGTGCGGGCGGCGTAGTCCGCGTACTCGGGCATGGCGACGCGCAGCAGCTGCTCTTCCGCCTGAACGCGGATCAGGGTCATGCCAGTGGATAGCACCGCGAGTGCGAGATCCGCGAGCGATGGCACGCCATGCGAGAGCACCCCTGCCCACACGAAGAGGAGCACGGCAGCGTAGATCGGGTGCCGCCAGTATCGGTAGGGCCCCGTGGCGACGAGCCCGCCCGCGGTCGGATCGGCGGTCGCGTGAAAGCTGCGCATGCCGAACGTGAGTCGTGCCCACAGCATCAGGAGAGCCGCGAGCACCTGAAGCGCAATGCCGATCGGAGTCGCGGCGACCAACGCACGTCGCGCGAGCAGCGCCACGACGGCCACGACGAGGACCATCGTGGCCGCGAGCGAGCGTTTCCT
>DATGDQ010000039.1:0-3394 GCA_035310785.1 Gemmatimonadaceae bacterium
CTTTCAGTGGCGCTCAGAGATCGAGCACGGCATCCAGCCCGCGATGCACGCCGACGAGCGCGGGCACTCCGCGAATCGCGATGAGCGCTCCGTCCACGTACGGACGCGCGCTGTTCCCCGAATCATGCCGCATGCTGAGGCGCTGATCGGGCATTCCGAAGATGATCTCGGCGCTGATCACGAAGCTGGGAAGGCGCACCGAATGCGTTTGTGAGCCCGAGATCGTCGCGCCGCGCGCCTCGGGATGTCCCAATGTCTGCCGCACCGGAACGGTCGTCACCGGAGGGCGCACGCCAGCGAGGCGGGCGGCGAGCTCCCGCGCGGTGCCGCTCGGAGCGTCGACTTTTCCATCGTGCGCATAGTCGATGATTTCCCACTGCGGAATCAGTTTTGCCGCCATCTCCGCGAACTTCTGCAGCAACACCACCGTAAGGGCGAAGTTGCCGACGGCGAGCACACCGCGCTTGCGCTCGCGCGCCACGACGTCGATCTCCTCGTAATCGCGCTCGCCGAGCCCCGAGGTGCCGACCACGACGTGCGCGCCGTGATCGAGCGCGGTGAGGACATTGCGCTTTGCGACGTCCGGCTTCGTGTACTCGACGAACACGTCGCATCGCCGCGCACGATCGCCACTCGCGAGTGCGTCGGCGGCGGTCGCATATACGGGGCAGGTGAGGCGCGGCTCACCCAGGGCCTCCCCCAACGTGCGCCCGGCTGTGCTCCGCGACACGGCTGAAACGAGCACCACGTCCGGCACGTTCGCGATCGCGCGCGCGAGCTCGGAGCCTGCCCATCCCGTCGCGCCGGCCAGGCACACATTGATGGTCACGCGCGCCGTCTATGCACTCGCCTGCGTTGTGGCCGTTCCCTCGAGCGCCTGATGCGACTGCTCGTATCCCATGGCCCTGAGGCGCTCGATGCGCGAGGACATCGGAGGATGCGTGCCGAACAGCTCGGCCATCTTTCCCTCGCTCTCGTTCAGCGAGCGGCCGAGCGGGTCCGCGATGCACAGGTGGGCGGCGCCCCCCTTAATGCTCCGCGTGGGCTCGGCTGCGCTTTCGATCTTCGCCAGAGCGCTCGCGAGCGCGAGCGGATTGCGCGTGAATTGCGCGCTCATCGCGTCGGCGAGATACTCGCGCTTGCGGCTGACGCCCATCGCGAGCAGGCGAGTGATGAAGGGCGCGAGAATCCAGCTCACGATCCACACGACGAAGAGCAGAATCACCAGCGGGTTGGATCCGCCTCCGCTGTCGCGATCGTCATTGCTCCTGCGCCCGCGTCCGAGACCGCCGTTGAACATCACGCGTCCGGCGCCATCCGCGATCAGGGTGACCGCGCCGACGAGCGCGGCAAGCAGCGTCATGAGCCGGACGTCGAGATTCTTGATATGACCCATTTCATGACCGATCACCGCCTGCAGCTCGTCGCGCGAGCAGATCGCGACCAAGCCCTGCGTGACCGCGATGTTCGCATCTCCCTCGTCGTGTCCCGTCGCGAACGCGTTCGGATCCGGGTCGTCCACGAGCCAGATGTGCGGCTTCGCGATGCCGGAGGCGACCGACATCTCCTCCACCACGTTCACGAGCTGTTGTTCCTGAGGGGACTGCGGATCGATGATCTCGCGCGCGCCGGTGGACTTGAGAACGTTCACGGGACCGGCGCTGTAGGAGTACCTCGCCATCCCCGCGCCGATCGCGGTGAGAATGATGCCGAACCAGGGGAAGAGATGATGGTACGCCCCGGGCCGCGCGTGTGCCGTCGCGAGATACGCGATGAAGTCACCGCCAAATCCCAGCCACGCGAAGAACAGGATGAAGCCAATCACCAGCCAGCGTGAGCGCCGGCGATTGGCCTCCTGCTGCGCGAAGAGATTGACGTCGTCGCTCACTTCCTGGCGTTCAACGAGAGATCGACCTTCACGACGTCGCGCTCCGACGCATCGGTAATCTCCCACAGCTGCGCGGGCGTCGCCCTCGCGAAGCCGGCCACGAGACTGCCGGGAAACTGCTGCTGGCGCGTGTTGTACAACGTGGCCTGATCGTTGTAGAGCTGGCGAGCGAACGCGATCTTGTTCTCCGTGCTGGTCAGCTCTTCCTGCAGCTGTGCCACGTTGCCCGTCGCCTTGAGATCGGGGTAGGCTTCGACGACGGCGAACAGCTTGCTGAGCGACGCCGTCAACTGACCCTCTGCCGCCGCCGTCTCCTGCACCTGCTGCGCGGACGGAAGCTCCGTCGTCCCGTGCGTGGCAGCGATGGCCTGATTCCGCGCCGCGATCACCGACTCCAGTGTCCCTTTCTCGAAATTCATCGCACCCTTCACGGTCTCGACGAGATTGGGGATGAGATCGTGCCGGCGCTTGAGCTGCACATCGATCTGCTTCCAGGCATTGAATACCTGGTTCCGCAAACCGATGAGCGAATTGTACGCGCCGACGAACCAGAACAGTCCGACGGCAATGACGACGAGCAGGACGATGCCGATCATGTGTCTCCTTGACGGTGTGCACCGTGACGAGAACGCACCAGCTCCACGATGGACGAGCGGGACGAAACCGAAGTTCCGTCCCGCTCATTAATACGTCAATTCGGATTCGAAAGTGTCAGGCGACCGGTGGAACGCGCTTTCTGCGAACCATGCTCCACACGGAGTTGCCCAGCAGCGTGAACAGTGGCGTGATCATGAGGCCGAGCAACGAGTTGATCCAGATCAGGGCGACGTAGAAGGCGCAGAGGCCGAGACTTACCCAGATGGTGCCCAGGGGGCCGTGTGTTTCCACCGAATTCCTCATGGAGTGTGCGTTCGGAAGTGAATCTATGGTGCATGCGCGGCTGGAGCCAGTGGAGTTAGACTCCGCAATGCAGGATTCGCTCGTGACCTTCGTTGCGCGGCAGCTCCGCGGACGGCGGGTGGTGCTCGCGGTATCCGGGGGACGCGACTCGATGGCGCTCATGCACGCCGCGGCCGCAGGCGCGCGCGACAGCATCGCGTGCGTCGCGAGCTTCGATCATGCGACGGGCGAGCAGTCTGCGCGCGCGGTTGCACTTGTCATCCGCTTGGCTGGCGAGCTGGGACTCGAGGTGATGACATCGTGTGCCCCACGCGCGGGCCGCAGCGAAGCCGAATGGCGGGCGCAACGCTGGAGCTTTCTCCGCCGCGTTGCTCGCGACCGCGACGCGCAGGTGGCGACCGCGCACACCCGCGATGATCAGCTCGAAACCGTGCTGATGCGCACGATGCGCGGCTCCGGCGCGCGCGGGCTCGCGGCGCTGGAAGCCCGCACTGGCGACGCGAAGGGGATCCTTCGTCCGCTGCTCGCGCAGACACGCGCCCACCTCGCCGCGTACGCCGAGCGTTCGCTCCTCGAGTGGGTGGACGACCCGTCGAACGCGCGCCT
>DATGDQ010000040.1:0-1605 GCA_035310785.1 Gemmatimonadaceae bacterium
GTGGCGAGCGCGATCAGTCCGTCGCGCACGTCGCGAGCACGGTTCGAGGCAGGGAAGAGCTTGGCGGATTCCGTCTCCTCCACCAACGCGAGCCCGAGCTCGCGATCGAAGAAGTCGATCTGCTCGGCGAGTGGCCACGCGCGCACGATCTTGCGCAGCGTATGCGGAGAGGAGTCGGTGACGAATCGAGCTTCGTCCAGCCGCGCGGGGAGAATGTTGCACCGTCCGCCGCCGCTGATGAGAATCTTGCGACCGCCCTCCGCGGTACGCTCGAGCAGCAGCACCTCGGCGCCGCCACGGGCGGCGAAGATCGCGGCCATCGTGCCCGCCGCACCGGCGCCGATGACGGCAACACGCCGGCGTGTGTCGCCGGAGGACGTTGAGACGTCGATTTGAGGGTGTAGGCTCACGTGAGAAGACAATTTGACACGAAACCGGCCGCGGCGCGCGTGCGGAAACTCCGCACGCCAGAATCCGTAGTGTTGAACGTCCCTCCTGGAGTCTTCACTAATGCTGGGTTCACTGCTGCGCCTTCTGGCGCTCCGACCGCTCCTCTCGCTCGCCATCTTCGGCATTCCGCTGCTCGTGCTCGTGGCGGTAGGCCTCTTCACGATACTCGCTCTCAAGCTTTTCGTGTTCGTCGTGCTGCCCGTGCTCGCCATTGTCTGGCTGTTTCGCAAGTTCTCCCGCTCGGGCGACTGGCCGGCGAGCTGAGTCATCCCGAATTGGCTAGATTTGCTTCATGCAAGCGAAGAGAGCAGCTCAACTTCGAGAAACATGGGGTGACAAGCCCTGCGAGCACCCGGCGCTGGCAAAGGAGTATGCCTCCGGCGTGCGAACGGGTGACTACGTGTGCACGCAGTGCGGAGCAAAGCTGACCTTCCGCCAACGAGCCGAAATTCTCGCGGCACGCCGCACCTGATGGCGCCTCCCACCGCGTCCGCGCACTCGGATGCATCTGCCCGTGACCTGCCCGCCGCGACGTTTCTCGTTCGCGGCATTTTCATTCTTGGTACGCGCTCGCTGTTCATCGTGCGCGGAACCGTCGTTGCGGGCACTCCGCGTGCGAAGCAGCGCGTGATAGCTCCTCCAGGAATGGAGGCCGA
Source organism: Gemmatimonadaceae bacterium (assembly GCA_035310785.1). Classification (GTDB taxonomy): domain Bacteria; phylum Gemmatimonadota; class Gemmatimonadetes; order Gemmatimonadales; family Gemmatimonadaceae; genus FEN-1250. The sequence continues at coordinate 1,107 of DATGDQ010000040.1, forward strand.
AGTGCAGAGCGTGGAAGAGCGCCTGCTCGATGTGAACGGAGGTGCGGCGCAGACGGCACTCACCTTCCATTACACCAAGCAGGCGCAGCTCCGGCGCTGGAGGTCGCTCATCGACGAAGGGACGCTCCTCTCGCTCGCTTCACCGGCGTGACCGTCGCCGCAGGTTACGCCGGCGGTATTCCTGCGCGCTATTGTCTCGTCACATCGATCATGTTGTCGTCCGCGATGCGGTCGATCAGCTTGTTGTAGGGATCGATGCCGGCGCGGGTGGGCTGCTCATCCACGACGATCGTGAAGTGATTGTGCTCCTGTGTGAGCTTCTCGCGCTTCATGTAGAGGGGCTTCTCCTTGTCTTTCGCGCCGCTGAACACGCCGATGTCGATGTAGTCGGCCAGCGCCATGGGCGTCTCGACACCATTGCCATCCGACTGCGCCTTCCTCGCCTGCACGTCCAGCGAGACCTCGTATGTCCCGTTCGGCAGCTTCTTCGATGTGGCCG
>DATGDQ010000041.1:0-1787 GCA_035310785.1 Gemmatimonadaceae bacterium
CGGGCGTCTCGAGCATGCGCAGCGCGGGCGCGCGCGGCGGCTCGGCGATCATCTCGATGCCTGTTTCGCGATCACCACGCGTGCCGGTGCGCGCAGTCGCTTTCCCGGTGCTCGCCGCGCGCGCGGGGATGCGCGTATCGGGCTTCACGATGCGCGTGTCCGTTCTTCCGGTGCTCGCTGCGCGGACATCTGCTCGCGTTTCGTCGCCCTCGCACCACGCGCCGCTGCGCTCGGGGCGATGCTCGTCGCGCAGCGCGGGACGCACGACTGCCCGCGCGCCCAGCTCCGCGCGGAGGCGCGCGAACGCGGCGTCGGCCGCGGCGGGATCGTGCCAGCCGAGGGCGAGGAGATCGCCCTGCTCGCTCGTGGCGGGCGCGGTGGATGTGATCGCGACGGCAAGTCCGCACACGGGTGCGGTGAGCGTCCATGTGTCGAGCAGGGCGCGGCACTGCTCGACCAGCGGTGCCGCGCGCGCGACAGGGCGCGGCAGATGCACCTGCCGCGTGACCGTGTGCGCCTTGGCACCCGAGGGAAGCGCGCTGCGGCGATCGTCGAGCGTGAGCGTGATCGCGACCGTTGCCGCCGCGCGCCCTTCGGATGCGAGTGCGCGTGCGAGATGGTCGATCGCGGGACGCAGGAGAAAGAGCACCGGCTCCATCGTGGTCGCCGGTGATGAGAGCTCGACCTCGATCGCGTGCCGCGACGCGACGGTCGCGAGCACGGGGCGCCGCACATCTTCGCCGCGTGCGAGCCTCCATGCCTCGAGCCCCTCGGCGCCCCACCGTCGCTCGACGTCCTCACTGTCGAGCGCGGCGAAGGCGCCCGCGGTGTCGATCCCGAGTGCGGCGAGCGTGGCGCGGAGCTCGCCGTCCATCGGGATGAGCGCGAGCGGCGCCGGCGCGAGATACGCCGCGTCGCCACCGGCGGGGACGATGAATGCGGCGTCGATGCTCGTGCGTTTGCCCGGAGCCGCCCAGGTGGCCGCACGCGCGGCCACGCACGAGCTCGCGACGGCTACCCGCGCGCGCGGATGCCACGCACCCGCGAGCTCGGCCAGCGCACGCACGAGCATCCGCTCGCCCCCCATCGCCTCGAGCCCGTGCGCGCCGATCCACCAGAGCCCCGGCTCGTGCACGGCCGGCGTCACCTGCGGGCTCGCGACGAGAAAATGCGCGGAGAGCTCGACGATCGCGAGCGCGATCGCCGTGTCATCCCAGTCGAGGATCTCGAGCGCGGCGCAGCGGGCGCGCGCCTCGAGCGCCGTCATCCCGCTGCGCACCCCCGCGCGCGCGGCCGCGCCCGAGACTGCGCGCAGCCTGCCGTCGCTCACGAGCGCGACGAGCGCATCATCCCACGAAGGCGGTGCGGCGCTTACGGCGTGAAGGCGCGGATACGGTGGAGCTTTGCGCAGCTGATTGTGCGCGAGCTGGTTGTGTGCGAGCTGATTGTGCGACAGCTGGTTGTGCGACAGCTGATTGTCCCGTGTCGGATCCGTCGGGGTACGAGGTGATGATGGGAGTGGATGGAGCTGGAGTGTATGGGCGTTTCGGGTGCGCCACACCGCGGCGATCGGGAACCTCGGAATGCGAACACAAGCGACGCGCCACTGCTCGGCCATAACCCACCTCTATCGTCCGGCGTTTTCCACCCTTCTCCAGCGTGATCGTGGTCAGGCGTTCGGAGCGTTTGCCGCTCCCCGAGGCCGCGCGCGCGGGGCCGCGCGCGGCGAGTCGTATTCGAACGGAGCTTCCGGTCGCGTCGCCACCGTGCTCGCCGGTGATCACGAA
>DATGDQ010000042.1:0-5502 GCA_035310785.1 Gemmatimonadaceae bacterium
TGAACCCCTCATCCATCCACGCATAGCGACGCTCGTTCGAGCCGACGACCATCGGGAACCACTCGTGGCCGTGCTCGTGATCGAGCGTTCCGAACACCCCGTTCGGATCCGTCTCCTGCGACGCGTAGTTCACGAACACGAGCATCGGGTACTCCATCCCGCCAACGGGTCCCGCGACCGACGTCGCCTGCGGATACGGGAATGGAAGCACGAATTGCGAATAGGTCCGGATCGTCCACTGCGTCTCTTCGGCCGCGTGCGTCCACTCCGCGCCGGCCTTGGGCCACTCGTAGTACGCCTGAGTGATGACTCCCTTCCAGCTCGTCGCGTCCCAGCGGAAATCCGGTGCCCCGGCCCACGCCACATCGCGCACGTGCTGTGCGCGGAACCGCCACGTTTTCGTGCCCGGCGCGGCCACCGGCTTCGACTCGGCCTCAGTGATGATGCGCACGATCGAATCGCTGTGTGCCGCACTCGCCAGGCGCGAGCGCTGTGCTGCGCTCAGCACCTCCTGCGGATTCTGCAGCACGCCGCTGCCGGCAACGACATACCCGGCAGGCACCGTCACGGCGAAGTTGATATCGCCGTACTCGAGATAGAACTCGCCCTGCCCGAGATAGGGATCGGTATTCCACCCGCGCACATCATCGTACACATCTACGCGCGGATACCACTGCGCCATCTCGTACAGCGGTCCATCGCGCGCCATGCGATCGGATCCGTGCTCTGGCACCTCGAATCCGTAGTCCATGGCGATCGTCACCTTGCCGCCGTGCGGCGCCAGCGGCTCGGGCAGCCCGACGCGCATCTGTGTACCGTGCACATCCACCGAGACGCGCGCGCCGTTGGCCTGGAGATTCTGAATCTCGTAGCCGCCCTCGAAGCCACGATCGCCGAATCGAGTGTCTTCGGGAAAGAGATACGAGCCCGCGCTCCCCGACTTGTACAGATTCTGATCGAGCTGCATCCACACGTAGCGCAGCGTGTCGGGCGAGTTGTTCGTGTAAGCGAGCGTGACGTGCCCCTTGACGGTGTGGCGCGTGGTGTCGAGCGCGGCCACGATGTCGTAATCCGCACGCTGCTGCCAATAGTCGGGGCCCGGACGTCCGTCCGCATCGCGCACACGACTCGGCGGCGGCCAGTCCATGCGATCCAGTCGCGCGAACGGATCGGGTCGGGTCGTCAGCCGAGGCGCGCCGTCGGCCTGAGCGGACCGGACGACGGGAACACTCAGCGACTCCACGCGCACGGGCGCGACAGCCGGCGACGCCGCCTGCGACGGATGCGAGACGGGAGAGCAGGCGGCCACACCGCAAAGGCTGGCGATTACGACGACGCGCACTGGATACCTGGCCATGGGAAGGGATTCGAGTCCGATGGTGACAATTTAGCAAGAGGCGCGAATCGCCAAAGCGGCCGCATCCTTGAGCCGACGCACGGCACTTGCTCGCGCGACTCCACTTCCGTACCCTGACAGCGTGTCCACTGTTTCTTCTCGCGCACGCGGAACGATGCTTGCCGGCTGGGCTACGGCAGCCGGCACCGAGCGATACCGCACGCGCGTCACGGCGAAGCTCGCCTCCGATTTCCTGCGGCAGCTCACTCCCGATGGCGTGCTCGTGTCCTCCATCGGCCTAGGCAGCTATCTGGGCGAGTGCGACGAGGCGGACGACATCCGCTACGCCGACACGGCGCACCAGGCGATCGCCACGGGGGTCAACCTCCTCGACACGGCCATCAACTATCGCTGCCAGCGGTCCGAGCGCGCATTCGGGAAGGCGCTGTCGCGCGCCGTTCGAATGGAGACTGCCTCGCGCGACGAGCTCGTCGTCTGCACCAAAGGCGGCTACATCCCGCTCGATGGTACGCAGCCCGCGACGCGCGAGGAATATCACGAGTACGTGAAGCGCGAGTACCTCGACAGCGGGATCATGCGCGCCGAAGACATCGTCGCGGGCGGCCACTGTCTCACACCGGCGTTTCTCGCCAATCAGATCGCGCGCAGCCGGACGAATCTCGGCCTCGAGACGATCGATCTGTATTACCTGCATAATCCAGAGCAGCAGCTCGATGCGATTGACGAGCCGGAGCTCGAGCGCCGCATCCGCGCGGCATTCGAGATGCTCGAGGAGCGCTGCGCTGCCGGTGAGATCGGCGCGTACGGATGCGCGACCTGGGGGGGCTTGCGGACGGCGCCAGGTGAGCGCGGTCATCTGAGTCTCGCGATGCTGGTGAACTGCGCGCGCGAGGCCGGTGGAGTGGATCACCACTTTCGAGCCGTTCAGCTTCCGATCAATCTCGCGCTCAGTGAGGCCGTTCGCCTGCCGACTCAGCGACTCCACGATCGCACACTCACGCTGCTCGAGGCCGCGGCCGAGCTCGGGGTGGCGGTCATCGCGAGCGCGACCCTCCTGCAGTCGAAGCTCGCAAGCAGGCTTCCGCAGCAGATGCGCGAGGCGCTTCCGGGACTTTCGACGGATGCGCAGCGCGCAATCGCGTTCGTGCGAGGCCTGCCCATCGTCTGCAGCGCCCTCGTCGGGATGCGCAGCGCCGGCCACCTGCGCGAGAACCTCGGCGCCGCGCGCACGACGCACTAGCTCGACCTCCCTCGATCAGCCGCTCGTGCGCCGCCCGCGTGCGTCAGCGCTTTGAGCACCTGTGATCGCAGCCTGGGCACCCCTCCTCAGCGTCAGGATCGAGAGCTCGGCACGTGCGCCGATGCGGAATGGAATTCCCCAGTAGTTCGTGCCGGGGCTCACGTACAACAGCGAGTCCCCGCGCCGGTACGCACCCATCGCGAGAGCGAGAAAAACGTTCGCCACGCTCCATCCCGCTCGATTGACCGACATCTGTCCCCAGTGTGTGTGTCCGCTCAGCGTGAGCGGCACGCCTGCAGACGCGAGCGGCGGCCAGAGGGCAGGGTTGTGCGCGAGGGCGAGCGCGAACGTTCCGTCGGGAACTCGGGAGAGCGTCTCCGGGATGTCCGGAGCCGGCACCAGCGGCCCGGGTATTCGGCCGGCTGCCGGGTCGCCGGTGCCGGCGATCGCCATTCGCACACCATTGTGCTCGACGACGCGACACTCGTTCACCAGCAGGGTGTGCGGGAGCGCACGAAGACGCGGCAGCACCTCGCTCCAGCCGGCGTACACTTCGTGATTTCCGGCGACGATGTAGACTCCGAGGGGTGCGCTCAGATCCCCAAGCGTGTCGGAGTAGAGGCTCACATCGGCGGCGAAGTCGTCGATGAGATCCCCGACGACGGCTATGAGGTGAGGCTGCGCGCCGCGCACGGCAGCGGCGACACGCGCCAGATACCCGCGCGACGTCTGTGGTCCGATGTGCGTGTCGCAGATCTGCGCGATGCGAAGACCCTCGAGTGCCTCGGGCAGAGTAGGAAGCGTGACGGTAAGAGCGGTCACGGCGAGCTTTCGCGAGCCGGCATAGCCCAGCAGGGCGAACACTGCGTACACGACGGCGACACACGCGATCACATCCCGCCCCACGCGGCCCGCTGCAGCGAATGGGAGGCCGGCGATGGCGCCCGTCAGCCCGCCGAGCGCGCTGAGTAGGAGCAGCAGCTGGGCGTACCACATCGGACGGAAAACGAGGAGCCGGGTCGCCTTGCCCGGATAGTGACTGCTCCCGCGACTTCGGAACAGCACCAGCAGCGGCACTACGGTGAGCGCGAGTGCCGCCAGGGCGATGCTCGTCCATCCACCAACGACGGGCGCGAGCAAGGCGCCGACGATGAGCCAGCTGCCGACGAATACCGACAGGAAAATGGCGAGCGCAGTACGTTGCGCGCGCACGAGTGCCGCGCGCGCGGCGGGGGAGCGCTGGGCGCTCACTCGACCCCTCCGTCGCGAGCTATGCTAACTGGATATGCTACTTGGAAATGACGAGCGGCGTGACGGCGACATGGAGATTGTGATTCACGCGGATGCCCGCGATCCCGTCGGTCGGGAACTTCGATTTCGGCACAGCGGTGACGAGGTTGCCGTTCACGATGAAATGCACGGTGTCCGGTGCGACGTGCACGGTCACCTTGTAGGTCGCCTTCCCGCTCGCGTCCTCCTTCGGAACTTTGGGGCTCGCCGTCCAGTCGACTACCGACGTCGTGTTGTCTCCGTTACGGGTCTTGATGAGGTACTCGCCGGTCCCCCGCAGCACGAAGTAGCCGTACTTCTGCTTGGCCGGGTCGGTGAGATTGGTGCCGCCCAGGAACACCCCGTAGGCCTCCGGATGCGTGGGCTTCTCGAGCTGCTCGATCGTAGTGGAGATCTGGTACTCGCCCTTTGCACTGTCCTTCGGGGCGAAGGTGATGTGGGCAGGACCCGTGTGGATCTCCCAGCGCCCGCCATTCACCGTGTACTTCGCATCGGTGATCTTCGCATCCCCATGATCCGTGACGCCCGTGTAGCCGGCCGGGACGCCCGTTCCCGCGGCCGATTTGTCGGCATCCATGTTCATTCCCTTCATTCCCGTATCCGTCGGGGCGGCGCCAGCTGCGGCGCTGGGTGCCGCGGACGTCGCCGGGGCCATGGCGCTCGAATCCGCGGAAGCGGCATCCGTTTTTCCCTTCGCACATGCGGCCACCAGGGCAAGCACGCTCAGACTCCAGAATTTGTACACGATCCCTCCCATGAGTGTTGTGCAGCTCGACGGAATATAGCTCGCCGATGCAACGCACGACGCGTCTACGTCTGGCGTGGCGACTCGCACTGGTACATACTCACTGCGTAGTCACTGGTCGCGTGCGACGCAACGCATGTGTGCGACCGGAAATTGCCGTGAAGGCTGCCCAGTGCAGCGGTCAACTATTCATCACGCGGAGCGCAACGTATGGCGACCAGGAAAAAAACGGCTCGCAAGGCGGGTTCCCGTAAGAAGGGTGCGACGAAACGGAAGAGCGCATCCAGAAAGAGTGCGAAGAGAGGGAGCGCACGTCGTCGAGGCGGGCCGCGCGCGAAAGGCGCGGCCAGGAAGGCCGCACGCAAGGGCACACGGAGGTCGGGTCGCAAGGCGACGAAAAAGGCCGCGCGGAAATCCGCGAAGCGCGTCACCAGGGCCACGTCGGCGAAGCGCCCCGCGAAGCGCAAACAATCCGCGGTTGCGCGCGTGAAGCGCGTCGCCACCGAGGTAGGCTCGCAAGCGATGGACGCCGGCAAGTCCGTGGTCGAAGAGGCGAAAGTCATCACGGAGCGTGTCTACGACTTCACCACCGACGCCATCAACAAGGTCACCTGAGCGCGGCATCGGCACACGGGAGTGCGAACGGGGACAGCGCTAGGCTGTCCCCTTTTCGTTGCCGGTCACCGCGGCCGTGAGCCACTCGCTCACCAGGTTCGCCACGCGCTCGCGACAGAAATCCACGGTGAGCACGTGCCCGCATCCGGTGAGGAGCTCGAGCTGCTTCGTGTGCGCGCCGAGCATTGCGAACGCGCGTCTGGCGACATCCTCGGTAATGCGATTGTCCTCGCGCGACTGCACGTACAGCGTTGG
>DATGDQ010000043.1:0-11464 GCA_035310785.1 Gemmatimonadaceae bacterium
GCCAGCGCATGGGCGACGATGCGGTGCGGGGCGCGAAGGCGATCGAGTACGTGGGTGCGGGCACGATCGAGATGCTGCTCGACGAGGACGGCTCGTACTACTTCATGGAGATGAACACGCGCATTCAGGTGGAGCATCCCGTCACCGAGATGATCACCGGCGTCGATCTCGTGAAGGAGCAGATCCGCGTCGCGGCGGGCGAGCGACTCACGGTGAAAGCTCTTCCCCCGCTCCGTGGGCACGTGATCGAGGTGCGGGTGAACGCCGAAGATCCCGCGCGCAACTTTCAGCCATCGCCGGGCCGGATCGAGGTCTTCAACCCGCCGGGCGGCCCGGGCGTGCGCGTCGACACACACATCTACACTGGCTACACGGTGCCGCCGTATTACGATTCACTGCTGGCCAAGTTGATCTGTCAGGGCGGCACGCGGATGGAAGCGATCAAGCGTATGCAGATCGCCCTAGATTCGTTCATCGTCGAGGGCGTCACCACCACGGTTCCGTTTCTTGGCCGCGTGATGCAGAATCCGCGTTTTCAGGCCGGAGAGGTGGATACGAAATTTCTGGAGCGCGAAAGCGATCTGCTGCGGGAGCCGTGATGCGCATTGACGTGGTGTTTGGGCCCACTACCGCCGTACCCGCGCTCATCACGGGCCGGGTCGTTGCCGTGATTGACGTGCTGCGTGCATCGACGAGCATAGCCGTGGCCCTCGGAAATGGTGCACGGAACATCGTGCCTCTCGAGAGCGCGGACGAAGTCATCACGCGCGCCAAGCAGTTCGCCAAGGGCGAGGTGCGTCTTGCCGGCGAACGGAAGATGCTGATCGTCCCGGGGTTCGATCTCGGAAATTCCCCGGGTGACTTCACACGAGATGCCGTCGAGGGAAAGACCGTTCTGCTCTCGACCACGAATGGGACTGCCGCGCTCGTGGGACTGCAGGGAGCGCGCGATGTCGTCGTGGCATCGTACGTCAATCTCGAGGCGATAGCGGTGCTCATGCGCACGGCCGCGCGCGCGGGAACGGACATCACATTGATCTGCGCCGGGCGCGAGAAGCTGTTCTCGCTGGAAGACGCGGCGTGCGCGGGGCGTTACGTGAGCGCCATCACGAGCCGCGTCGCCAACGTCGAGCTAGGCGATGGCGCAGTCGCCGCGACGGTGCTCGATGCCAAGTACGGCGACCGGCTCGATCTGCTCTTCGCGGATTCGGAGGCGGGCAAGGCGCTTGCGGAGGCGGGCTTCGGCAAGGATCTCGAGGACTGCGCGAGAATCGACTCGTGTCCCGTGATTCCGATATTCCAGGATCGGCAGATCACGCTGCTGGGTCCAGACCGGGAGCGTTGAAGGACATGGCCGAGGGCCAGCTCAAACGGGAGCTCGTCGGCGTGGTGCTGCTGGTCCTCGCGCTGTTTCTCGCCGCCACGATTCTCTTCGGCGGAGCAGCACCGGAGGCCGGCACCAGTCCCACCGCGCACGGCCTCATGGGGCCGGTCGGGTCGTGGCTGCACGACTGGATGTTGCGCGCGCTCGGAGTTCCCGCGACGATGCTCCTCCCGCTGGTGCCCGCGGTGCACGCGCTCCGACTCTTCGGCCGCATGCGCTCCGACACGGATCGCTCGTGGATGCTGTTTCTCGCGGGGCTGGTCGCGCTCGTGCCGATCGCGTGTGCACTGGCAGTCGAACAGGGCGAGCGCGCGGTATCGGCAGCGGATGGACTGTGGGGATCGTTCGTCGCGTATTATCTGTACGCGTTCTTCGGCCCCGTGGGCGCGTGGCTCGTCGTCTCGATGCTCCTCTGCGCGCTCACCGTGCTGACGCTCGCATGGAATCCGATTCGAGTGCTGATCGGCGTGCGCGTGCAACACGTCGAGGTATTCGAGCCCGTCGCGGCGGAGGGACGCGCGAAGCGTCGGAAAAAGCGGAAGGGGGTGGACGCCGTCGAAGTTCCCGCCGCTCTGCTGGAGCCGCCTCCAGAGGAGATGCCGCAGATCGATCCCACGCTCATGCAGGACAGCGCGACGGACATCACGGACGAGGGCGGCAGAGGCAGAAGGAAAAAGAAAAGCCGCGCGGAGCTCTCCGTCGAGCACGACGAGCGCATTGCAGCCGCGATCGATGCGCACGAGCAGAACGCGCTGGCCGCTGACGAGCTGCCGCCGCCTGACCTTCTCCCCCCCGCGGTACCACGCAACACCGAGCTCGGAAAGAAGGAGCTCGACGCCATGGGCGTGAAGCTCATCGATGCGCTCCGCACGTTCCGTGTCGAGGCGGAGATCACCGGGCGCACCACCGGTCCCGTGGTGACGCAGTTCGAGGTCGAGCCGGCGCCCGGCGTCAAGGTGCGGCAGATCGCGAATCTCGCGAACGATCTCGCGCTTGCCATGCGCGCCGCGAGCATTCGCATCGTCGCCCCGATTCCGGGGCGGGGTGCCGTGGGAGTGGAGGTGCCGAACCCGAGCTCGGAGATTGTCGCGTTCCGCGAGCTCCTCGAGTCTCCCGAGTTCAAGAACGCCCGCGCTGCGCTTCCGATCGCCCTGGGCAAGGATCTCGAGGGCCAGCCCGTGATCGCGGATCTCGCGAAGATGCCGCATCTGCTGATCGCCGGCGCCACGGGATCCGGAAAGTCGGTGTGCGTGAACACGGTGATCACGAGCCTCGTCTATCGGCACACGCCCAAGACGCTACGCTTCCTGATGGTGGATCCGAAGATGGTGGAGCTCTCGGTGTACAACACGCTCCCTCACCTTCGGCACAAGGTGATCACCGACAGTCGCGACGCAGCGTCGGTGCTCAAGTGGGCCGAGATGGAGATGCAGGAGCGGTACGAACTGCTCGCGGCGAACGGCTGCCGCAACATTCAGGACTTCAATCGACGACTGCAGAACGGCGACACGCTCAAGCTGCCGACGCGAAAAGATGTTGCATTCGAGGATACGACCTATCGTGGCGAGAGCCTGCCGTACATCGTGGTCGTGATCGACGAGCTCGCAGACCTCATGATGACGGTTCAGGGAGAGGTCGAGCCACCGCTCGCCCGTCTCGCGCAGAAGGCCCGAGCAATCGGCATCCACCTGCTGCTCGCGACCCAGCGGCCGAGCGTCAATGTCATCACCGGCCTGATCAAGGCGAACTTTCCGAGTCGCATCGCGTTCCGTGTCGCGAGCCAGGTCGACAGCCGCACCATCATCGATGGTATGGGCGCCGAGTCGCTGCTGGGCAATGGCGACATGCTGTTCATTCCGCCCGGCAAGTCCGAGGCTGCCCGCCTCCAGGGTGCCTATATTTCGTCCGAGGATACGGAAGCGCTGATGGGCTGGTACGAGGCGCGCAAGGCGGAGCGCCGACGCGTCCTCGAGGCGGAAGGGCTCATTGTCGAGGAGCCGGTGTCTCATGAGCCGGACATTCTCGAGGAGATGCGAAAGCGCGAGGCGGCCACCACCGGCGATGCCGTGGATGCGGAGATCGCCGGTGAGCGAGACAAGCTCTTTCGCGAAGCGGCAGAGGTGGTGGTGCAGAACCAGCTTGGCTCGACCTCACTGCTGCAGCGGCGCTTGAAGGTGGGCTATGGACGTGCGGCGCGCATCATCGACCAGCTGCAGGAGGCGGGGATCCTGGGTCCGGCGGATGGATCCAAAGCGCGGGATGTGCTCGTAGGACTGGACGACATCGATCGTATTTGCGGGCCCGCGAGCTAGCGCGCCGGGCCGGAGCGGACTTGGGACACCTGGGAGGATCTCGTGAACGGAGTGCGTGATTGGATCGTTGGAACCTCGCTGATCGGCGCCGCCGTACTCTCGGCGTGCTCGCACAGCGCAGCGCCGGCGGATGCTCCGAAGCCGGGAGCGTCCGGTGCCGCACCGGCGGCGCGGGCCGTATCGGGATCGACCCAGGCGTCGACCGCTGTGCCGCTCGTGACACCGGCGAATGCGACGCTCAAGCCGTCGAAGCTCGTCTACGTCGCCCGACTGTTCTCCGAGGGACAGGCGCACAAGCTCGGCTTTCGCACGCTCGAGCTCTCGGAAGCGAGCTACGAGGGTCAGCGCGTGTGGCTGCTCGCGGAGTCGCGGAAGGTGAACACGATGGAGCTGGCGGAGTCGCTCTACGTGTCGCAAGTGTCGCTCGAGCCGGTGCACCGGGTGGTGCACACGGCCGACATGGACATCACCACTCAGTACACGCGAGACAGCATCCTCACGAAGTTCGAGGGTGACAGCGGGGGCGATACGCGTGTGGCAGTTCCCAACGAGCGTAATCTGGTCGGAAACATCTACTGGATCGAGCCGCTCCTCGCGTCGTTGCCGCTCGCGCAGGGTTGGCAGGGAAATGCCACGACGGTGTTCGTTGGTCCGCACGATCATGCGCGCGTGATGATGCACCTTGCGGTGATCGGACAGGACAGCGTGCTCGCGCCCGACGGGAACTTCGACTGCTGGAAGCTCGCGCTGCAGGTCGGCGAGACGGAGGAGCACCTGTGGGTACGAAAGGCCGACGGGGTGCTGATCAAGGAGGAGACTCCGGTGGCCGGAATCGCGGCGGCCAAGGTCGAGCTACTGATCGCACAGGGACAGGCGCCCAAGCTCGGGCGCTGAGCCTTCGCGGGCTTGGCCCGCACCAATACGGTAGGTCATGAGGTGCTTCGATGCGGGCGTCCGGCTGGGCGCCCGCATCTTCGCATTCATGACGGTCGCGTCTCAGTTGCTGGGCGAAGAGGGTGAGCGGATCGCGGAGGCGTGGCTCGTTCAGCGAGGGTGGCGGATCCTGGACCGGCGGTTTCGAAGCGGGCACCGTGATCTGGACCTCGTAGCGGAGCGGGAGGGCATCGTGGCCTTCGTGGAGGTCAAGGCGCGCCGTGGGAGGAGCTTTGGGCACCCGGTGGAGGCAGTGAACTGGCGGAAGCAGCGCGAGCTGACACGATCGGCGTGGGTGTGGATCGCGCGGTACGGGGGCGCCAAACAAGAGTTTCGTTTCGACGTGGTGGGCGTGCTAATGGATGAGTCCGGTACGCGCGTCCGGCACGTGGAAAACGCCTTCAGCGCGCGAGGAGTCGGTTGACAGGCGGGACGGGCTTTCGTAGTTTGTTCGGGGGGTGGGAATAGGTAGCCCCGGCGGTAGATTTTCTACCGCCAGGCCAGATTCGGTAGTCTCACGATATCACCATAGGTTGGGTGACCGCATGGCTGTCTCCACAGGACAGGACGAAAAGAAGAAAGCGCTGAATCTGGCGATTGCGCAAATCGAGAAGAGCTGCGGCAAGGGATCCATCATGAAGATGGGTGCCGATGCGGCGAAGGTGCGGATCGATGTGATCCCCACCGGTGCCATCAATCTCGATGCGGCAATCGGCGTTGGCGGAATTCCTCGTGGCCGCGTCACGGAAATCTACGGACCGGAGTCCAGCGGAAAGACGACGCTCTGCCTGCACGTCGTTGCGAATGCGCAGCGCGCGGGAGGTGTCGCCGCCTACATCGATGCCGAGCACGCGCTCGACACCGACTATGCACAGAAGCTCGGTGTCGACATCGAGAATCTCCTCGTCTCGCAGCCCGATACCGGCGAGCAGGCGCTCGAGATCTGCGAGATCCTCGTGCGCTCGGGCGCAGTGGACATCGTGGTCGTCGACTCCGTGGCCGCGCTCGTGCCGAAGGCCGAGATCGAGGGAGAGATGGGCGACTCTCACGTCGGCCTGCAGGCACGCCTCATGAGTCAGGCCCTGCGCAAGCTCACCGGTGCGATCGCGCGCTCGAAGACGTCGGTCGTGTTCATCAATCAGCTGCGCGAAAAGATCGGTGTCATGTTCGGCAATCCGGAGACGACCACCGGTGGAAAGGCGCTCAAGTTCTACGCGTCGGTTCGTCTCGACATTCGCCGTATCGGACCGGTCAAGGAAAAGGAAGACGTCATCGGCTCGCACGTTCGCGTGAAGGTCGTGAAGAACAAGGTCGCGCCACCGTTCAAGCAGGCCGAGTTCGACATCATGTACGCGGAAGGAATCAGCCACACGTCGCTCCTCGTGGACATCGGCTCGGAGGCGGGGATCATCGAGAAGTCGGGCGCCTGGTACAGCTACAATGGCCAGCGCATCGGACAGGGACGCGAGAACGCGAAGATGTTCCTCAAGGACAACCACAGCATGATGCTCGAGATCGAGGAGAAGGTGAAAGGCGTTCTCGGAATCAAGAATGCCGATCAGGTCATGGAAGAGGTCGAGAGCGACGAGTAGGCAGCAGCACGACGGCGAAATTGTGCCGAAGGGCGAGGTGGAGTGGCGAAGGCACCCGGAAACTGTCTTCGTCGCACCCTTCCCCTTCGGCACTTCGTGCATCTGGGACCGAAGTGCCACGATGGCCATCCCTAGCCGCTTGCGGGGCACCGAATGACCGAGCGCTCTTCTCACCCGCTCGTCCTCGCCGACGACAGTTCCGCCCCCGAGACCGGCGCCGATCCCGCCAGTGCGCACATCACCGCAATCACGGCCAGCGCCCGCCATCCCGGTCGATTCGAGATTCTCGTCGACGGCGATGTCGTCGCCACGCTATCGCTCGACTCCATCGAGCGCCTCGGCGTTCGCATCGGCGCCGCGTACTCGGAATCACTCGCGATCCGCATCGGCGCCGAGGCGGCGGCGCTGCATACCTTCGATCGCGCGGTCGCCATGCTCGCGGCGCGACCGCGCGCCGCGCGTGATCTGGAGCGGATGCTCGTTCGGAAAGGAGAGCCCGCCGAGCACGTCGCTGCAGCGGTCGAGCGGCTCACGACACTCGGCATTCTCGACGACGCGCAGTTCGCGCGGCAGTTCATCCGCGCCCGGATCGCAGGCACCGGCCTCTCGCGCCGCCGTCTGCAATCGGAGCTGTGGCGCCGTGGCGTCGCGCGAGACGTCATCGATGACGCACTGGCGGAGGTGATGCAGGAAGATGAGGTGGATGAGGATGCGCAGATCGCGAGCGTGGCGGCGAAGAAACTGCGCACGCTTCGCTCGGCGGATCCGGCGGCCGTGCGTCGTCGACTCTACGCCTTTCTCGCGCGTCGCGGTTACGAGAGCTCGGCTATCCGGCGCGTGATGGACGCGCTGCCGGCCGACGGCGACGACGACCTCCTCGAATAGCCCGTGCCCGGTGCCTCCGGGCGCGGTATATTGTGAGCCTTATGCGCGCCTCCGACATTCGCCGCCGGTTTCTCTCGTACTTCGAGCGCAACGCGCATGCGGTGCGCCCCAGCTCGCCGCTCGTGCCCGCGGACGATCCCACGCTGCTCTTCACGAACGCGGGGATGGTGCAGTTCAAGCGCATCTTCCTCGGCCAGGAGCGTCCGTCGTTCGGGGTGCGCGCGACCACCGCGCAGAAGTGCGTGCGCGCCGGGGGCAAGCACAACGATCTCGAACAGGTGGGCCACACTGCGCGACACCACACGTTCTTCGAGATGCTCGGCAATTTCTCGTTCGGTGACTATTTCAAGCGCGACGCGATTCGCTTCGCGTGGGAGTTCGTCACAGTCGAGTTGGGCATCCCGAAGGAGCTGCTCCGCGTCACGGTCTACGAGTCGGATGAGGAGGCACGCGCGCTTTGGAAGGAGATCTGCGGGATTCCGGACAGCCGCATCTATGGTCTGGGTGAGCGCGACAACTTCTGGCAGATGGCGGACACGGGTCCGTGCGGTCCGTGCACGGAGATCTACGTCGATCTCGCACACATCGCGAAGGACTGGGAATTCCCTCAGGGCGCGACCGGCGAATGGACGGATGTGTCGCGCACGGAGTTCTCGCGCGATGCGTTCGTGGAGGGCGCGGAGGCGGGCCGCTTTCTCGAGATCTGGAATCTCGTGTTCATGCAATTCGATCGTCAGCCGGATGGCGCGCTGCGGCCGCTTCCCAAGCCATCGGTCGACACCGGCGCGGGGCTCGAGCGCATCGCGGCGGTGCTGCAAGGTGTGACCAACAACTATCACACCGATCTGTTCGTGCCACTGATCGCGAAAGCGGAAGCCGTGATCGGCATGTCGTACGACGATCGCCCAGCGGAGGGGATCGGAGCTGCCGTCTGGCCGCCGATGCCGCCCAGAGGCAAACGGCCGGCCACGTACGATGCGGTCTCGTTCCGGGTGCTCGCCGATCACGCGCGCGCGATTGCGTTTCTGATCGCGGATGGCGTCTTCCCGTCCAATGAGGGCCGCGGCTACGTGCTCCGCCGCATTCTGCGCCGCGGCGTGCGTCACGCGTGGCTGCTCGGACGGCGCGAGCCGACGCTCGACAAGCTCGTCAGCGTCGTCGTGGACGAGATGCAGGATGTCTATCCCGAGCTCGCGCAACGTCGCACGCTCATCGTCGATACGACGCGAGCGGAGGAAGAGCGCTTCCTGGCGACGATCGACGAGGGACTGCAGCGCTTCGACCAGCTCGCGCCCCTGAGCTCGACGCAAGGCTCCACCGCCATTCGCGGCACCATCAGCGGCAGCGATGCGTTTCGCCTCTACGACACGTTCGGATTCCCGATCGATCTCACCGAGCTGATGGCGCACGAGCGCGGGTACACCGTAGACATTCCGGCATTCGAGGAAGCCTTGCAGGCGCAGCGCTCGCAATCGCGCGAGGAGCGCAAGGCGCGCGACATTGGCGTCGCGGACGAGGGGCTCGCCGACTTTGCGTCGTGGGAGAAGAAACCCGGGCCGTCATCGACGAGCTTCGTGGGCTATGGCGTCACCGATCTCGATACGGAGGTCGTCGCCCTGCGCCGCCTGCCTGGCGGTCGCGTTGCGCTCGTGCTGCAGGAGACGCCCTTCTACGCGGAGTCCGGCGGGCAGATCTCGGACGCGGGCGAGATCGTGGGAGCTGGATGGAAGGTCGTGGTCGACGAAGTACGAAAGGTCGATGGCCGCCATGTGGCGATCGGCGAGCTCACGGGCGAATTCAAGTTCGGACGTGTACGTGCGCAGGTTCCGACGGACCGGCGGCGCGACACGGAGCGCAATCACACGGCGACTCATCTGTTGCACGCCGCATTGCGCCAGGTGCTCGGTGAGCACGTTACACAGGCGGGATCTCTCGTCGCGCCGGATCGGCTGCGGTTCGACTTCCACCATCACGGCCCCGTCAGACCCGAACAGCTCGCGGAGATCGAGGAGATCGTGAATCGCGGCATTTGGGCGAACATCGATGTGCAGACGGTGGAACGCCCATATCGCGAAGCGGTGGCGTCCGGTGCGATGGCGCTGTTCGGCGAAAAGTACGGCGACGTCGTGCGAGTGGTGAGCATCCCGGGGCTGTCGGTCGAGCTCTGTGGGGGTACGCACGCGCGAAGCACGGGGCAGATCGCGCTCTTCAAGATCGTGAGCGAGAACGGAGTCGCCGCAGGCATTCGGCGCATCGAAGCGGTGACCGGGCCGCGCGCGTACGAGCTCATTCGTGGCGAGGAGCTCCGCCTTCAGAAGCTCGGCGAGTTGCTGCGTGCGCCGGCGGACGGCGTGGTGAAGCGTGTGGAGACGCTGCTCGAGGAGCGGCGAAAGCTCGAGAAGCGACTCGAGGAGAGTCTTCGTGGCGGCGGTGATCAGCTGCAACAGCTCCTCGCCGGAGCGCAGAATATCGGTAAGTCCCGCCTCGTGTCTTCGAGCGTGAATGCAGGAGATGTAAAGGAGCTCCAGCAGCTCGGAGACGCATTGCGCGACCAACTGGGCAGCGGTGTCGGGGTGCTCGCGACATCCTTCGGAGAAGGGAAGAGCACGTTGCTCGTCGTCGTCACCGACGATCTGCGTGACCGCGGCGTTCGAGCCGATCAGTTGATCAAGCCCATCGCCGAGGCGGCGGGTGGGCGCGGTGGCGGCAAGGCGCACATGGCGCAGGCGGGCATTCCCGACGCGTCGCGCATCGGCGAAGCGATCGCGCACGCGCCGAGTGTCGTGCGCGCGGCCCTCGACGCTGCCGCGTGACGGTTGGCGACTGGCTTCTCGCCCGCACACCGGTGCCGCCGCCGCCACTCGCGGAGCGGGTGCACGCCGCACTCGGGAGTCGATTGCACGAACGCTCAACGCGTGCATACGACGCGCTGCTTGGAACGGCGGAGTCACTGCTCGCAGAGCTCCTGGCGCTCGGCTGCGCACAACGTGATCGCGCGCTCGATCTCCTCGCCATCGACGCGCTCGTGACGTATGCCTTCGAGGCGGCAGCGGAGTCGCCCGACACGCTCGCCGACCGCGCGACCAGTGCGATGTCGGCAATCGCGAGGCAGGCGGTCTCAGCGTCGACCGCATGAGCACGAGTGTGCTGAGTGGTCGTTCGGGACTCGCCGTGCTCATCGATCCCGATCGCACGTCCGTAGCCGGTGCGGAAGAGCTGGCGCGTCGCGCTGCAGGCGAGGGCGCGGCACTCTTGCTGCTCGGGAACAGCTTCGGACCGGCGGGTGAGGGAAGCGAGCTCTCCGCGCGCCTCAAGCGTGCCGCGCCGGAAATTCCGCTGGTGCAGTTTCCCGCGATGGCGTCGCAACTCGATGCGGGCGTGGACGCGGTACTCCTGCTGTCGCTCGTGTCCGGGCGAAATGCGCAGTACCTGATAGAAGAGCACGTGCGTGCGGTTCCATTCTTCGATCGTCATCCGGAGGTGCAGGCGATCAGCACAGCCTACTGTCTGGTGGATGGTGGACATGTGACATCGGTGGAGTCGGTCAGCCAGACGCGTCCACTGCCCGCGGACAAGCCGGAGGTTGCAGCGGCGCATCTGCGTGCGGCTGCGCTCATCGGCATGCACGCGGCGTATCTCGATGCGGGCAGCGGCGCGGCGCGCGCGGTAGGTGCGGGAATCATCCGTGCCGCACGCGAGGTGTGGACCGGTCCACTGATGGTCGGCGGCGGAATTCGCGGGGCGGATTCCGTGCGCGGCGCACGCGATGCTGGGGCGGACATCGTCGTGATCGGCGGCGCGCTCGAGCAGCAGGGCGGGCCGCGCTTGCTGAGCGCGTTGACGGTCGCCGCTCGCGCATGATCGACATCCACACGCATCTGCTGCCGGGTGTCGATGATGGCTCTCCATCGATCGACGTTTCGGTGCCGGTGCTCGAGCGCTTTCGGAAGGAAGGCGTCACCGTGTTGGTGTGCACACCGCATCTGATGGCGACGGATGCGGCTCGCGCACCCGTCGAGCGGAACCGCAGGATCCTCGCGGAGCTCGTGAAGCGTGCGCCGCCCATACCCCGGCTCGTGCTCGGCTTCGAGATCATGCTCGACGCGCCGGGCATGGATCTCGTCGCACCACACCTGCACCTCGGCGATTCGGGGGCTGCGCTCGTCGAATTTCCGCGCATGCACGTGCCCCCGGGTGCGACGCAGGAAATTCTTCGCATTCGCATGAGCGGCGTCACACCCGTGATCGCCCACCCCGAGCGCTACCATCTCTGCACGCCGGAACTGGTGAACGAGTGGCGCAGCGTGGGCGCCGTCATCCAAATGGACGCGATCATGGTGTTCGGAAATGCGCCCACG
>DATGDQ010000044.1:0-6000 GCA_035310785.1 Gemmatimonadaceae bacterium
CGAAGTCACGGCTCGGTGGATCGTGGATGGGTTCCTTTCCGGGCTGCATCGTTCGCCACGGAAGGGATTTTCGGTGGAGTTTGCCGAGCATCGTCCGTATCAGGCGGGCGATGAGCCTCGTCACGTCGATTGGAAGCTCGCGGCGCGGGCGGACCGATGGGCGGTGAAGCAGTACGAAGAAGAAACCAATCTTCGCGCGACGATCGTGCTGGATGTGAGCCGATCAATGGCCTGGAGCGGCGACCCGGCCCGTCTCACCAAGCTCGCGTACGCCGAACGGCTTGCCGCGGCGATCGCGCTCCTCTTCCTGCGACAGCGCGATGCCGTCGGGCTCGTGCGCTTCGATGCCAGCGTGCGCTCGTCCGTGCCTCCGCGTGTGCGCACGGGGCAATGGGTGCGCCTCATCGCTGCGCTCGAGGAGCCGGGGGCGGGACGCGCGTCGCATGCGGCCGATGCGCTCGAGGCAGCGGGTCGACTCATCGCGCGGCGCGGCATGGTCGTGCTGGTCTCCGACCTTCTGATGGAGCGCGACGACGTCGTCTCCACGGTGCGCGGTCTGAGGAACGCCGGCCATCAAGTCGTCGTGATGCACGTGCTCGATCCGGCGGAGCTCGACTTGCCTCAGTCGAACGAGGCACTGTTCGTGGACCCCGAGAGCGGGCTTGAAGTAGCCACGACGGTGGCCGACGTGCGCGCGGCGTACCAGGCGACGGTGCGCGAGGCGCTGGCCGAGTGGCGGCGGTCGCTCACGGCGTACGGCGCGTCGTACGAGCCGGTGATCACGGACGCGCCGTTCGGCGTGCCGCTTCGGCGCGCCTTCGCCGCGCGCCAGGAGGCGCCGTAGTGGGGTTCCTCGCTCCGCTCTGGCTCCTCGCCGGCGCCGCGGCGGCCGTGCCGCTGCTCATACATCTGATGCGCCGCCGCGCGGGTGCGCGCATCGAGTTTCCGGCGGTGCGCTACCTCGTGCGCGCGGAGCGTGAGCACAGTCGCGATCTCCGGCTGCGCAACCTCCTCCTCATGATTCTGCGGGTCGCGGCGGTTCTTCTCATCGCGCTCGCCGCTGCGCGTCCCATCGTCCGCATGGCGGGCGCAGGCCACGCACCCACCGCGCTCGCCGTCGTGCTCGACAATTCGCTCAGCACCTCGGCCGTCGTGGGCGGGCGCCCGGTGCTGCAGCAGCTCCAGGCGCGCGCGCGCGAGGTCATTCGCCGCGCATCATCCTCCGATCGTGTGTGGCTCGTGACGGCGGACGGCGTGGTGCACGGCGGCACGCGCGACGCCGTGCTCGACGCTGCGACGCACCTGGAGCCGTTCGGGGGCGCGGGCGATCTTCGCGCAGCGACATCGCGCGCCGTGCTGCTCGCCCGCTCGGCCGCGCTGCCCGCGAAGGAGATCGTCGTGCTCACGGACGGCCAGGCCACGAGCTGGAGTGCGCCGCTCGCAATCGCCGATCTTCCGGTGCACGTCTTCATGCCCGGCACGCCGGCGCCGGCGAATCACGCGGTCATCGCGGTGCGCGCGATCCCCGCGCGCTGGACCCCGCGCGGTGCCGTTCGCGCACGCCTCCTTGCTTCGGATTCCGCGACATACAGGATCACGCTGGAGGGGCGAACGGTCGCCCGCGGAATCGCGGCGCGTGATGAGGAGATCGTGCTGCGCGCGGAGCCGGTGGAGCGTGGATGGAACGCCGGCACGGTGGAGCTCGAGCCCGACGAGCTGCGCGCCGATGATGTGCGCCACTTCGCGGTGTGGATCGGCGCGGCGCCTGCGGTCGCGATCCATCCACTGACCGGTCCGTTCGCGCACAGCGCGCTCGACGCCCTCGTGCAGAGCGGACGCGCCAGCGTCGGTAACGACATCGCGTTTGCGCCGGCGGACGAGGCCACGAGACTCCCCGCGCTGCTCGTCGCGCCGGCGGATCCGGTGAAGGTCGGTGCTGCAAATCGCGCCCTCGAGCGGCTCGGCGTACCGTGGCGCTTCGGAGCAGCGCAGCGCGGCGAGTCTGTGGTGCGCGCCGTGGACAGCACTCGCACGCTCGAAGGAGTGTCTGCAACCGTTCGCTACGCACTCACGCGCTCCGCCGGCGCGGACCGCACGGACACGATCGCCACTGCGGGTGGGGCGCCATGGATCGTTGCGGGCCCGCGGTACGTGCTCGTCGCCTCTCCCCTCGCTCCTCCGGCGACGACGTTTCCGCTGCACGCGTCGTTCGTTCCGTGGCTCGACGACATGCTCTCGCAGCGGCTCAGCGGAGAGGGCGGCATTCCGCGCGAGGTCGCGCCCGGCGAGCACATCGCGCGGCCTGCCGGTGTGGACGCGCTCGAGCTGCCCGAGGGCGGTGTGACGACGCTCAGCGGCGACACGCTCACCGCGCCGGCGCGAGCCGGTACGTACTTCTATTTGCGTGGCACCACGCGCGTGGGCGCGCTCGTGGTGAATGCGGAGCCCGGGGAGTCGGAGCTCGCGCGACTCACGCCCCAGGCACTCGCTGCGAAGCTCGGCACACGCTCTTCGAACGTGCTCACGGACAGCACGGCGCTCACCTCGCGCGTGCTCACCGCGGCGCCGCAACGCCCGCTCGTCGCGCCGCTGCTGCTGATCGCCGCGCTCACCATGCTGGTCGAGACGCTGATCACTGCTCCGTCGCGACGGAGAGCCGCATAGATGGCGCTCCCGCAGCTGCTCGACGCGATCACCGCGCTTCCGGCGTATCGCGCGCTTCTGTCCAGACTGCCGGAGCTGGGCGAGACCATCACCGTGGGCGGGCTCCCGGGATCCAGCGACGCGACGCTGAGTGCCGCGCTCGGACGCGAGCTCGGCTCGACGCGCTTTCAGGTGATTCTCGCGGAAGCGCTGCCGGAGGCCGAGCGATGGCTCGCCGATCTCGAAGCGCTCGCGGTGGATGGCGCCGTCGCGCTCTATCCGCCGCGCGAGGGCTTCGGTGAGGTCGAGCCGCACCTCGAGGTCGCGGGCGAGCGCGTCGAGACGCTGGAGCGCGTTGCGCGCGGAGAGGTGCGCACACTCGTCACGACGGCGCGCGCGATTCTCGAGCGGACACGGCTCCCCGCCGCGGTGCGCAACTCGCGCCTGGAGCTGCATCCCGGCGACACGCAGCGGCTCGACGCGCTGATCGAGCATCTCGAGTCCGTCGGCTTCGAGCACGTCACTCTCGTCGACGATGTCGCGCAGTTCAGCGTGCGCGGGGGCATCGTGGACATCTACAGCTTCGGCATGGCGAATCCCGTGCGCCTCGAGCTCTGGGGCGACGAGATCTCTTCGCTCCGTCACTTCGATCTCGCGACCCAGCGCAGCACGCGCGACGCCGCGAGCGCGGTGATTCTCCCGGTGGATGGGCGTCGAGGTGAGGACAACGAGAGCTCGGCGCGCGGCACGGTTGCGGATCTCTTTCCGCCCGACACGCTGATCGTGGTGCCATCGCGCTCGCATCTCGAATCCGAGATGCGCCGCACGTGGGATGAGGCCGCGCACCACATTGACCTCGCGCGGCGACGCGGCGAGGACGTTCCGAATCGCGACGAGCTGTTCCAGACGCCCGAAGAGGCGCAGCAACAGCTCGCGCGCTTCGGGCGCATCGCGATGCTGCACCGCGATGCCGCCACGGACGGCGGCGCTCGCAGCGCGGACATCGTCTTTCCGATACGTCCGCCCGATGCGATCGACCGCGACATCAAGCGGCTGCGACGCCTCGTGGCCGACGGTATGCCCACGGTCATTCTCTGCGACAACGTCGGGCAGTGCGAGCGCCTCGACGAGATTCTCAACGAGGATGCGCGTGCGCCATCGCCCGCGGCGCTCACCGTCGGCGTGGTGGACGGCGGCTTCATCGTGCCCGCCGCTCGCGCGTCCGAGCCGGGACTCCGGATACTCACGGACCACGAGATCTTCCGTCGCGAGCGGCGCATCCGGAGGCATCGCCGGTACGGCTCCGGCTCGTCGCTCGAGAGCATCACAGCGCTCAAGCCCGGCGATTACGTCGTGCATCTCGAGCATGGCGTGGGCATCTATCGCGGCATCGAGCAGGTGTTCGTGCGCGAGAGCACCATCGAGGTGGCGGTGATCGAGTACGAGGGCGGCGATCGCCTCAACGTGCCGCTCTATCGCATCGATCAGGTCGAGCGGTACCGCTCCGCCGATGACGTCGGCAGCGACGCACCGCCGCCGCGGCTGCACAAGCTCGGTGGCAAACGATGGGCGCAGCAGCGCGACAAGACCCGCGCGGCGCTGCAGGAGATGACACTCGAGCTGCTCGATCTCTACGCGCGCCGGCGCGTGGCAGACAAGATCCCGGCCTTTCCCGATACCACCTGGCAGCGCCAGCTCGAGTCGTCCTTTCTGTTCGAGGACACACCCGACCAGCGCAAGGCGACGGTCGAGGTGAAGCTGGACATGGAGTCCACGCGTCCGATGGACCGCCTGCTCGTGGGCGATGTCGGATACGGCAAGACAGAGATCGCCGTGCGCGCTGCGTTCAAGGCGGTGCAGTCCGGTCGTCAGGTCGCGGTGCTCGTGCCCACCACGATCCTGGCCGAGCAGCACGGGCGCACGTTCACGGAACGGCTGGCGGATTTTCCGGTGACGGTGCGCACGCTGTCGCGCTTTCAGAGCCCGAAGGAGACGACCGCGACGCTCGTCGACATTGCGGAGAAGAAACTCGACATCGTCATCGGCACCCACCGGTTGCTCAGCACGGACGTCAATTTCGGCAATCTCGGCCTCGTCATCGTCGACGAGGAACATCGTTTCGGCGTGAAGCACAAGGAGCGGCTCAAGCAGCTCAAGCTCGAGACGGACGTGCTCACGCTCACCGCGACGCCGATCCCGCGCACGCTGCATCAGTCGCTCGCCGGTCTCCGCGACATGACCGTGATCGCGACGCCCCCGCGCGACCGCTCACCGGTGCTCACGTTCGTCGAGCCGTGGGACGATGGCCTGATCGAGGAGGGAATCGCGCGGGAGCTCGATCGTGGCGGCCAGGTGTTCTTCGTGCACAACCGCATCGAGACCATCGTCGGCATTGCGGATCACATTCAGCGCCTCGCGCCCCGTGCCCGCATTGCCGTGGCGCACGGGCAGATGCGCGAGCGCGACCTCGAGGAGGCGATGCGCAGGTTCGTGAGCGGCGAAGTCGACGTGCTCGTGTCCACGATGATCGTCGAATCCGGGCTCGACGTGCCCAACGCGAACACGATGTTCGTGAATCGCGCCGACCATTTCGGACTGGCCCAGCTCTATCAGCTGCGCGGCCGCGTGGGTCGCTCGTACCGGCGCGCGTACTGTTATCTGCTCGTGCCCGATGCCGTGGACATCGACGCCGAGCGCCGGCTGCAGGTGCTCGAGCATCACACGGAGCTCGGCTCCGGGTATCGCGTCGCGCTCAAGGATCTCGAGCTGCGCGGTGCCGGCAATCTCCTCGGTCCCGAGCAATCCGGATTCGTGCAGGCCGTGGGCTTCGAGCTCTATCTGCGCATGCTCGACGAGACCGTGAGCCGGATGATCAAGGGCGACAACGCGCCCAAGTTGCGGCCGGCCGACGTGTCGATGGACATCGGCGCATTCATTCCCGATGACTACGTCCCCATTCAGGAGGCGAAGCTCGACATCTATCGCCGCTTGTCGACCTTCACGAAGGCCGAAGAGGTGGAAGCCCTTCGGGAGGAGCTGCGAGATCGATTCGGACCGCTTCCGCCGCCCGCGAACGCATTTCTCGCGAGCGCGCTGCTGCGCGTGAGCGGCGGCGCCATGGGCATCGAAGGAATCCTGGTGCGCGGTGACGAGGCGCGTATTACCTTTCGCGACGATGCGGTCCCCCGGCTCAAGGGGCTCACATCGGCGTTCCACGAAGTGCAATTCCAGGCGGAGGTGCGACGCGCGCATCCGCTCTCGCTCAAGCTCACGCGCCTCGGCGGCGCATCGCTTCTCGACGGGCTCGTACGCGTACTTCGCGGAGCCACCCGCGACGCGTGACCACGCCGGGGTTTC
>DATGDQ010000045.1:0-4123 GCA_035310785.1 Gemmatimonadaceae bacterium
GCCGGAGCCACCTTCCCCTATCCGATCTACAGCAAGTGGTTCGCTGATTACGCATCGTCCACCGGCGTCAAGATCAATTATCAGTCGATCGGCTCGGGCGGTGGCATACGCCAACTCACCGAGGGCACCGTCGACTTCGGCGCTTCCGACGCACCGATGACGGATGCTGAGCTGGCGAAGGCGAAGGGGCCCATTCTCCACTTCCCCACCGTGTTGGGCGCCGTGGTGGTCACGTACAATCTCTCCGGGCTGACGGCGCCACTTCGCCTCAACGGCGACGCGATCGCCCAGATTTTCGCCGGCAAGATCACGAAGTGGAACGACTCGCGCATCGCCACGCTCAATCCAGGTGCGAAACTGCCGGCCAGGGACATTCTGGTGGTCCACCGCTCCGACGGCAGCGGCACCACGTACATCTTCTCCGACTATCTGAGCGCGGTGAACGGCGCCTGGGCTGCGGCGCCCGGCAAGGGTAAGGAGCTGTCGTGGCCCGTGGGTATCGGCGCCAAGGGAAACGAAGGCGTTGCCGGACAGGTCAAGCAGAGCGAAGGCGCCATTGGCTACACCGAGCTGGCGTACGCGAAGCAGAATCATCTCGCAGCGGCGGCGATCGCGAATCAGGCAGGCGAGTACGTCGAGCCATCGATCGAGTCCGCGACGGCGGCGGCCGCGGGCATCGGCGCGAAGCTTCCCCCGAACACGGATTTCCGGATCTCGATCGTGAACGCGCCGGGCAAGGGTGCGTATCCGATCTCGTCGTTCACCTGGCTGCTGATCCCGAAGACGATCCCGAGTGCGAAGAAGCACAAGCAGCTCACGGACTTCCTGCGCTGGTATCTCACGCACGGCGAGGCGAGCGCCTCCTCGCTCGACTATGCACCGCTCCCGCAGCCGCTCATCGCGACGCTCACCGCTCGCATCGACTCGATCTCCGCGGGCACCGCGCAGTGACTCTCCCGGATGGACGCGCACTCGTCGAGGCACGTGAGGGCGAGGGTGCAACGCTACGCATTCACGGCGCCGCGATCGGCGATCGCGTGTACTCGGGCGCGATTACCTTCTTCGCGCTCTGCGTGCCGCTCTTGCTCCTGGCCATCGCGTGGGAGATCGGCGTCGCGGGCTGGCCCACGCTGCACAAGTTCGGCTTCGGATTTCTGACCTCGAGCGAGTGGGATCCGGTCTCGGGAAAGTTCGGCGCTGCGCCGGCGATCTACGGAACCATCGTCTCGTCGATCATCGCGCTCGTGCTCGCGACTCCGCTCGCGATAGGTGTGTCGCTGTTTCTCTCGGATCTCGCGCCGCGCTGGCTGCGGCAGCCGGTAGGATTTCTCGTCGATCTGCTCGCCGCGATTCCGAGCGTCGTGTACGGATTGTGGGGCATCTTCGTGCTCCTCCCCGTGCTGCGCGATCCGGTGATGCCGTTCTTGCGCGACACGCTGCACCTGGACAAGACCGGGCTCTTTACCGGTCCCGCGTACGGGCCGAGCATGCTGGCGGCCGGGATCATTTTGGCGATCATGGTCCTGCCCTACATCTCCTCGGTCTCGCGCGAGGTGCTGCTCGCCGTGCCGCGGTCGCAGCGCGAGGCCGCGCTCGCCCTCGGCGCCACACGCTGGGAGGCGATCTGGGGCGCGGTGCTGCCGTATGCGCGTTCCGGCATTGTAGGCGGCGTGATCCTGGGGCTCGGACGCGCGCTCGGCGAAACGATGGCCGTCACCATGCTGATCGGGAACCGGCCGGAGATCGCGGCGTCATTGTTCGCGCCCGGCTACACGATGGCATCGCTGCTGGCGAACGAGTTCAGCGAGGCATCGAGCGATGCGCATCTCTCCGCGCTGATGGCGGTCGCATTCGTGCTCTTCGTCATCACGCTGATCGTGAACGCGATCGCGCGCTGGCTTGTGTGGCAGGTGTCTCGGAACACGAGCGGGAGGGCGGCGTGAGTGCAGTGACTCCTCCTATGGCGCCGCCGCTGCGGCCGACGCTTCGCCAGCGTGCGTTCAGCGAGCGCACGGTGCGTACCTTGAAGCGGCGTCGAGTCCTGAGCGGCGTGATGCTCGGGGTGCTCATCGCCGCCGCGGTGCTGGCCGTGCTCCCGCTGATCTTCATCTTCGCGCACTTGCTGAGGCTCGGCATCGGCTCGCTCACGTGGGACTTCTTCACGAAGATGCCGAAGCCGGTGGGGGAGGCCGGCGGCGGACTCGCGAATGCGATCGTCGGCACGCTCATCCTCATCGGGCTGGCGAGCGCCTTCGGGCTGCCGATCGGTGTGGGCGCCGGGCTCTATCTGGCCGAGCAGAAGGGGACGAGACTGGCGAACGGCGTGCGCTTCCTGTCGGATGTGTTGAACGGGCTTCCGTCGATCGTAATGGGCATTTTTGCATGGCAGTTCCTCGTCCGACCCGTAGGCCACTTCTCCGCCCTCGCCGGCGGTGTGGCGCTCGGCGCGATGATGATTCCCATGGTCGCGCGCACCACGGAGGAGATGGTCGGCATCGTTCCCGTCTCGCTTCGCGAGGCCGCGCTCGCCCTCGGCTACACGCGCTGGCGCACCTCGCTTGCGATCGTGCTTCGTACGGCGAGCGCGGGCATCGTCACCGGCGCGCTGGTCGCCATCGCGCGCATCGCCGGCGAGACGGCACCTCTGCTGTTCACCGCGTTCGGCAATCAATTCTGGTCGCTCTCGCTGAAACAACCTATCGCCGCCCTTCCCCTGCAGGTTTTCTCCTACGCGATAAGTCCCTATGACGCATGGCATTCCCTCGCTTGGGCCGGAGCGCTCGTCCTCATCGCGCTCATCTTCATCATCAGTCTCATCGCGCGCTTCGCAACGCGTGCCCGCTTCGCGACCGGTGGCGGCGACTGAGCGCCCGAATCTGCGGGACGACGTGTCACTAGTGGCTCGTCCGGCAGAGAGGTTCGAGGCGACGCCCCGTATGCGGGTAGGCTCACTCGACGCGTATTTCGGGAGCGTGCACGCGGTGAAGGGCGTATCGATGCGCATCCAGGATCGACAGGTCACGGCGATCATCGGACCGTCGGGGTGCGGAAAGTCGACATTCCTGCGCTGCCTGAATCGCATGCACGAGACCGTACCCACGGCGCGCGTCGAAGGCGAAGTCGAGCTCGACGGTCGCGACATCTACGCTCGGGGCGTCAACGCGATCGCGGTGCGCAAGCACATCGGAATGGTGTTCCAGCGCCCGACGCCCTTCCCCACGATGTCGATCCGCGACAACGTCGCGGCGGGACTCCGCGTGCTCGACTTCGCGCGCCCGAACCGCGCGGAGACGGACGAGATCGTGGAGAAGGCGCTCGTGCGTGCGGCGCTGTGGAACGAGGTGAAGGATCGTCTCTCGGGAAGCGCGACCGGGTTGTCCGGCGGCCAGCAGCAGCGCCTCTGCATTGCCCGCGCGCTCGCGACCGAGCCGACCGTGCTGCTGCTCGACGAGCCCACCGCCTCACTCGATCCGCTGAGCACACAGGCAGTGGAGGAGCTGGTGTACGAGCTGCGCAGCGACATGACGATCGTGATCGTCACGCACAACATGCAGCAGGCGGCGCGCGTGTCGGACTCCACGGCGTTCTTCCTGGGTGGCGAGCTGGTGGAGATGGACGCGACGAATGCCATCTTCACGACGCCACGGGACGAACGCACGGAAGCGTACATCACGGGTCGCTTCGGATGAGCGACGCCAACGCGACGCTCGAGCGCCCGCCGGCGATGCTTCCGGTTGCGGATCACACGCATCCGGGAACGATCGTCGCGCGCGACTTCTCCTTCTATTACGGCGAGAAGCAGGCACTCTTCGACGTGAACCTGTCCATTCCCGCCCGCTCGGTGACCGCGTTCATCGGACCGTCGGGGTGTGGCAAGTCCACACTGCTACGCTCGATCAACCGCCTCAATGCGTTGATTCCCGGCGCACGACACACGGGCGAGATTCTTCTGGACGATCAGGACATCTACTCGCCCAGCGCGGACATCGTCGCGCTGCGGCAACGAGTGGGGATGGTGTTTCAGCGGTGGAATCCCTTCCCCAAGTCGATCTACGAGAACGTCGCGTTCGGCCCGCGGATCAACGGCACCTCGTCGCGCGCCGCGCTCGATGAGGTCGTCGAG
>DATGDQ010000046.1:0-2720 GCA_035310785.1 Gemmatimonadaceae bacterium
GCGTCTCTTCCACCAGATGGCGGTGCCCGAGGTGGACGAAGTCGAAGGACTTCCGCCCGCAGTCGCTCTGCAGCAGCAGCGCGGCTCGCCCACCACGCGTTCGTCGGTGGGCAGCGTCACGACGCTGTCGAATCTCCTGCGCATGCTGTACTCGCGTGCGGGTCAGTATCCGGCGAGGCAGGAGCACCTGGAGGCCGAGGCGTTCTCGCCGAACACGCCCGCGGGCGCGTGCCCGCGCTGTCACGGTCTGGGGCGCGTGTACGAAGTGACCGAGCGATCCATGGTGCCCGACGATTCGCTCACCATCCGGGAGCGCGCGATCGCCGCGTGGCCCACCGCGTGGCAGGGGCAGAATCTGCGCGACATTCTCGTCACCATGGGCTACGACGTCGACAAGCCCTGGCGTGAGCTTCCAAAGAAGGATCGCGACTGGCTGCTCTTCACGGACGAGCAGCCGACCGTTCCCGTGTACGCAGGCTACACGCCCGCCGAGGTGCGGCGTGCACTCAAGCGAAAGGAGGAGCCAAGCTACATGGGCACGTTCACAGGTGCGCGGAAGTACGTGCTGCAGACGTTCGCCAATACCGAAAGCGCGTCGATGAAGCGGCGCGTGTCGCAATTCATGGAGAGCACCGAATGCCCGCTCTGTCGCGGCAAGCGGCTGCGCCTCGAGTCACTCTCCGTGAAATTCGCCGGCTACGACATTGCGGACATCTCCGCACTTCCGCTGAAGAAGCTCGCGCAAATCATGCAGCCGTACGCCGATGGACGCGCGGCGGGAAGCGCGAAGCTGGAAGCGCAGCACCCGGAAAAGGCGCTCGTGACGCTTCGCATCGCGCAGGACCTGTGCGCGCGACTGTCCGTGCTCCTCGATCTCGGGCTGTCGTACGTCTCGCTCGGACGCAGCACACCCACGCTGTCGCCCGGCGAGCTGCAGCGTCTGCGCCTCGCGACCCAGGTGCGGTCCAATCTTTTCGGCGTGGTCTACGTGCTCGATGAGCCGTCGGCCGGATTGCACCCCGCGGACACGGAGGCGCTGCTCGTCGCTCTCGACCGGCTGAAGGCGTCCGGCAATTCGCTCTTCGTGGTCGAGCACGATCTCGATGTCATTCGTCGCGCGGACTGGATCGTGGACGTGGGTCCAGCCGCAGGCGAGAAGGGCGGCTACGTGCTGTACAGCGGAGCACCGGCCGGGCTCGAGCGCGTCGAGGCATCGCAAACGCGAAGATATCTGTTCGGCAACTACGTGCTCCCTCCACGCACGCCGCGCGTGCCCGCCGCATGGCTCGAGCTCGAGCGCGTCACGCGCAACAACCTGAACAAGCTCGACGTCCGGCTTCCGATCGGCGTCTTCACCACCGTCACCGGCGTCTCGGGCTCCGGCAAGTCGAGCCTCGTGAGTCAGGCGCTCGTCGAGCTCGTGGCGGCGCAGCTCGGACACGAGCTTCCGGCGGAGGGCGAAGAGGGCGAGGAGCTCGAGCGCTCGGCGCCGATGACTCTCGAGGGATGCATCGCCGCGGGAATGGAGCACATCAAGCGACTCGTCCGCGTGGATCAGAAGCCGATTGGCCGAACGCCACGCTCCAATCTCGCCACGTACACGGGACTGTTCGACCACGTGCGCAAGCTCTTCGCGGCGACCAAGACCGCGAAGGCGCGCCACTACGACGCCGGAAGATTTTCGTTCAACGTGGCCAAGGGGCGGTGTGAGACCTGCGGCGGGGAAGGATTCGTCATGGTCGAGCTGCTGTTTCTCCCCAGCGTGTATGCGCCCTGCCCCACCTGTCACGGAGCGCGCTACAACGCGAAGACGCTCGAGATCCAATACCGTGGAAAGAATATCGCCGAGGTACTGGGAATGACCGTCGACGCCGCGTGGAAGTTCTTCGAGGGTGAGACTCAGCTCGTGCGCTCGCTGGGCGTCGTACGGGAAGTAGGGCTCGGCTATCTTCGCCTGGGCCAGCCCGCCACCGAGCTCTCGGGCGGCGAGGCTCAGCGGATCAAGCTCGCCACCGAGCTGCAGCGGCAGCAGCGCGGCAACACCCTCTACGTGCTCGATGAGCCCACCACCGGGCTGCATCCGTCGGACGTCGAAAAGCTGATGTCGCAGCTCGATGGGCTCGTCGAGGCCGGGAATACGGTCATCGTCGTGGAGCACGACATGCGCGTGGTGGCCGGAAGCGACTGGGTCATCGACATCGGTCCCGGAGCGGGCGACGAGGGCGGCCGCATTGTGGCGGAGGGAACACCGGAGGAGATCGCGAGGGCGGCGGAAAGTCGCACGGCTCCGTTTCTCGCGCGATTTCTTGGCTGATCTGCTTTCGCTCGACAGCGGCGCCGAGCGCGACCTCGCTTCTTCGTAGAAGAGGAGATGCTGCATGTCACGAGTGTTCATCACGGGATCTGCCGATGGCCTTGGCCAGTTGGCGGCCCGCCTGCTCGTCTCTCAGGGGCATCGCGTCGTTCTGCACGCCCGACACGCCGCGCGCGCGCGCGAGGCCATGATCGCGGTTCCCGGGGCCGAGGAGGCTGCCATCGGCGATCTGTCGAGCATCGCGGAGACGAAGGCGCTCGCGGATCAGGTGAACGCGCTCGGATCGTTCGATGCGGTCATTCACAATGCGGGCGTCGGATATCGGGAGCGCTCACGCGCCGCAACCGCCGATGGGCTCCCCCGCGTGTTCGCGATAAACACGCTCGCGCCGTATATCCTTACTGCA
>DATGDQ010000047.1:0-1563 GCA_035310785.1 Gemmatimonadaceae bacterium
TGTCTCGGCGGCAGCTCGTTCGCCTGTACGGACCTCGGTTGGTATTACGAACGCGGCGAGGGCGTACCGAAAGACCCCGCGCGCGCCGCGGAGCTGTACAAGAAGGGATGCGACGGGACGTCATGCCAGTCGCCGAATCTCCGCGGCTGCATCAATCTCGCGCTCTCTTACCGCGACGGGATCGGAATGGCTCCCGACCCGGCCCAGGCGTTCGAGATTCTCCGCGCGACGTGCGTGAACAATCCCGACATCAGCAACGACGAGAGTCGCGAGACGCGCGCGCATGCATGCTCCCTGCTCGGCTCGATGTATCTGACGGGCAACGGCGTCGAGCAGGACAACGCGGCGGGCCTCACGTTCTCGCATCAAGGTTGCGGCGGCGGCGACCCATTCGGCTGCTTC
The DNA here is from genome assembly GCA_035310785.1 of Gemmatimonadaceae bacterium. Lineage (GTDB taxonomy): Bacteria > Gemmatimonadota > Gemmatimonadetes > Gemmatimonadales > Gemmatimonadaceae > FEN-1250. The sequence continues at coordinate 403 of DATGDQ010000047.1, forward strand.
AACGCAGGCGTCATCTTCGCGAATGGTCTCGGCGTCGATGTCGACATGGCGAAAGCCGCGGACTACTACGAAGACGCTTGCGACTACGACGACGGAGAGAGCTGCTACAACCTGTCGCTGCTCTACAAGAGCGGCAGCGGCGTGGAGGCGGACGCGGATCACGCAGCGGAGTTGTCAGGAAAAGCTTGCGAATTGGGTTTTGACCAGGCGTGCGGCAGGTAGCACGCTTAGCGAGCAAAACCATATTTCCGCCCCGAGCTTCAGCCCGCTGACCCGGCCGTCTTGAATGCTTTCAATCAATCACCTTTCCCGCTGCTAAACATCAGCAACACTGCGATTTGCGCAAGGACGGCGAGCGGCTTATGCCTTGCACCTTCTACATCGAGACCTGGCACTTGGCCGGGCTCATCGGAGGTGCACATGAAGAAAATCGCGCTCGCACTCGTGGTGGCGCTTCTGCTGCCGGTCGGCGCTTACGCGTTCGATCCGGGTGATCTCGCGGCGCTGGTGGCGATGCCGCTTGCGGTGGCCGCGGTCGCGGACGTCTCAGGCGTGCCGACGAGTGATCTCGTGAACGTCGTTTCGGCGATGAACCGCGCGAACGTCCCACCGCCACAATTTGTGGAGGTAATCAGGTATGTACCCGTCGCGCTGGTCGAACAGCCACGCGACACGCAGTTTGTGACGTACGTCGACAGCCAGGTCGACAACGGCATCGCCGGCGACGAACTCGCGTACGGCATCGCGAATCAGCTGCAGACGTACGGCGTCAGGGACATCAACATCAGCAATCCGCCGGACATCGTCGTGATCGACCGCTACAACTACGTTCCGCCCGTCGTAATTGCGCAGCTGTCGCCAGTTTCCTGGGATCCGGTGTCGCTGGTCGCGATGCCGCTCGCAGTCGCAGCAGTCTCCCAGTTGACGAACGTTCCCACGAACCAGCTCGTGCAGCTCGTCGCCGCGCTCAACGGCGCGTACGTCCCGCCGGCGCAGTTCGTCGAGATCGTCCGCTACTCCCCGGCCGTCTTCGTCGACACGAATTACGGACCGCAATTCGTGCCGTTCGTGACGATGCAGGTGAACCGCGGCATCGTCGGCCCGCAACTCGTGAGCGTCATCCAGGACCAATACCAGACGTGGGGCGTGCCTGAGGTGCAC